>NZ_JBEBVH010000095.1:0-13521 GCF_040392825.1 Pseudopedobacter sp. | reverse complement strand
TAGAAAAAGAAGCAGATATTAAAGCTGTTGATTATCTGATAAAAGCAAAGATAAATCCTGAACCATTTGCAAATTTTCTATACAAACTATCACAAGAGCATGGTGAAACAAAGTATTTGACATGGATTAGTACGCATCCTGACTCTAAAGAAAGAGCAGAATATATTACTGAATACAGCAAAAATAAGCCGGGAGACTATCAAACGATTCTATCCAACAGTACATGGGATAACTTGAAAGAAGAATTGAAGGATTGAGAAAAGGAATAGCTTACTTTAAACCTTGTCCAGCTTGAATAAAACTTCCAATTGCTTCAAGTTCATTCTTTCCGGAGCAACCCGCATTAATAAGTTTCTTAAGGCGAGTCCTACAGGATTACACCAATGTGCAACCTTTCCCAGAATCCAACTTAAACTCACTACAGATTTGGCTTTCTGCATTCTAATCTGCGGATATTTCTGAAATGACGTATCTATATCGTATTTCTTCAACAGTTCGCCCAAAACATAAGCATCTTCTATAGCCTGACAGGCTCCTTGCCCTAAATTGGGCGTGGTAGCATGAGCCGCATCTCCGATTAAGCAAATTCCTTTTTGGCTCCACGATTCAATTGATTTCAGATCGTAGATTCTGGTTTTTATCAATCCTTCCTTATCTGTATTCCTAACTAAATCTTGTGCTAAGGGATCGAATGCTTTTGCCAACTGTTCTACATCAGATTCCAGCGTTCCCAGATGTTCATCAATCAGTAAATACCAATAAACTTGTCTGGAATTAACCTTCACCACACCAAACCTCGTTCCTTTTCCCCAAGCTTCGAAGGCATTATAATCTAGCGAAGCAGGTAAGCCAGCGTCTAAAACGCCACGCCAGCACAATTGCTTTGCATCACGCAAAGTTCCTTTTTCAAAAAACGTTTCTCTTACTTTTGATTTTATCCCATCGGCTCCGATAATGTGAGTAACCTCATTTATAGTACCATCTTCAAACAAAAGACTAAAACCTGTAGCAGTTTTCTCTATATCTTTTAATCTTTTATTTAATGCAATATGTTCATCTCCCACAGCTTTTGCTAAGACCCTATGCAGATCTGCCCGGTGTATAGCATAATTGCTTACCCCATATTGTTTCTCAAAACGAGACAGGTCCATTTTGGAAAGGGCTCTGAATTTCTCGTCCGTAATACTCATTACAGCAATACGGCGTCCCGCAGCAGCAACATCATCATGAATTCCCAGATGACGAAAAACCTGCATAGCATTACTTCCCAAACCAATACCTGCTCCTACCGCCTTTATTTCATTCGCAGCTTCAAATACCCTAAATGACAAACCTACTCTTTTTAAAGCCAATGCCATTGTTAAACCTCCAATTCCTCCCCCTATAATAGCAATATCCATCATGTTGCGTTAACGTCCTACCTCTCAAAAATAGTGTTTTACAAAATACAACGGTTCACGTTCAAAAGACCGGAGATAAACGCACCTAAATTCGATCGATAGAAGGTAGCAAAAAATATCATGCCAATCTGAGGGCATTCCGTTTTATCCGGTTACAGTTTCTATGGTAAATGCAATTTGAATGATATAAAGTCCATACCTAAAATATTCATTGCAAAATCATATAAGTTCCTTAATTGTACAGGGATATTTAAATAATAATAAATCTTATTTTTACACCATGAGCGGGAAATGGCAAAGGTTTTGAGTATTGGTGATAACCAACGGAGGTTGTAGAAAATCGAAAAAGCATATACAGATTAAAGCCAGAAATAACTGATTAAAAAATCACAGCTTTTGTCCCCATTCCGAAATCTCAATCGTCATTAGGATGAACAATAAATTTTAAAAAAATGAAAGAATTCATGTTAATTTTCAGACTAAAAGACATTGCCGACTTTAAACCATCACCTGAACAAATGCAGGAAAGAATGAATTGGTTGGCTGGTATTGCGGCACAGAACAAGTTGGTAGACAAAGGAAATACGCTTTTACCATTTCCTGAAAGTGCAAAAACCGTAAAATCCGATCATGTGGTAACAGATGGACCTTACACAGAAATCAAAGAGTTTATCAGTGGTTACATTGTTATAAGTGCCGAAAGTATCAACGAAGCTGTTGAATTAGCTAAAGGCAATCCTATTTTTCATCAGGTGGGCGGAAACATTGAAGTTCGTGAAGTTTTAAGAAGAGATTAATGGCTAAAAATAAGCAATCACAAAATGAACTTTTACCTCACTTATTCCGCCAGGAATATGCGAAAATGACGGCAGTCTTATGCCGTCATTTTGGTTTAAGACATATTGAGATTGCTGAGGATATTGCCAGTGACACATTCTTAAAAGCATCCGAATATTGGGCGATTAATGGTATACCCAATAATCCCACTGCCTGGCTCTATACTGTTGCTAAAAACAAGGCGAAGGATTATTTCAAACACGTTGCTATTTTTGAAACACAGGTCAGTGAAGCTGTAAAACCAGACGAACTTGAGGCAGAACAAGTTTTTGAATATAACAATCAGAATATCTCAGACAGTCAGTTGGCAATGATTTTTGCTGTCTGCAATTCGGGTAATTCTACTGAAAGCCAGATTTGTCTGGCACTTCAGATTCTCTGTGGTTTCAGCGTGGAAGAAATTGCCAATGCTTTTCTAACGAAGTCCGAAACCATAAAAAAACGCTTATTTAGAGCCAGAACCAATCTACGCAATGATAATTTTCAAATCAGAGTACTAAACGAAACGGAAATCAAAGCAAGATTAGACACTGTTTTAAAAACTTTATACCTATTATTTAACGAAGGGTATTTCTCTAAAACCCATAATCAGTTCATTAGAAAAGAACTTTGTTCGGAAGCTATAAGACTAACCTTAGTCCTAACAGAAAATAACTACACGAACACACCAGCAACAAACGCATTACTTGCCTTAATGTGTTTTCAAAGTTCAAGAATAAAAGCAAGAACAAATAATAAAGGTGAAGCCATTTTATTTGACGAACAGGACAAAAGTTTGTGGGACAAAGACTTAATTGAAAAAGGAAATTACTATTTAATCAATGCCTGCAATGGAAACAAATTTTCAAAATATCACTTAGAAGCCGGCATTGCTTACTGGCATACAACATCGACAGACCAGAATAAATGGCTACACATTTTACAACTTTACAATCAACTTATTCTTATCGAATATTCCCCAATAACAGCGTTGAATAGAATATTTGCATTTGCAAAAGTTTACGGACATCACAAGGCGATATCCGAAGCCGAAAAGCTCAAACTAACAGAAAGCATTTTCTATCACGAATTATTAGGCTATTTATACGCCGAAGATGACAATAGCAAAGCTGTCTATCATTATAAAAAAGCTATTGAACTAACAAAATCCAGGACAGAAAAACAAACCCTAATAAAAGCAATAGAACAGCTAGGCCAGAAAAAAACAACCGCTAATAAGGGCTAAATAATTTGAAATACGCGTTGCTCTTCTTAGTAGTTAAAAACAAAAAGCCCCTTTCGGAGCTTTTTTGTTTTTCATAGGAGACACTTAATATTTATCCAATTAAGCTAGTCTAACGTTAACTGCATTTAGTCCTTTTCTTCCGTTTTCTACTTCAAAAACTACTTCATCGTTTTCACGAATCTCTGTTTCCAAACCAGATGAGTGAACAAAAATATCTTCACCACCGTTTGATGGAGTAATAAATCCGAAACCTTTTGTTACATTAAAGAACTTTACTTTGCCTTCTTTCATTGTTGTTTTGTTTGATTATAAATTATTTGATTTTTCTGACATCGACAGCGGCATAACCCCTCGGTGTCATTTCCTTTTTAAAAGACACTTTGTCTTTCTCTTTTACCGGTTCCGTTAATTTGTTGCTGTGAACGAATATATTGGCGCGGGTTTTATCTTCTGTAATAAAGCCATAACCTTTATCACTAAAAAACAGCGATACTACTCCTGTACTTTCTACCTCTTCCTCTTCTTCTATTGGAGCGACCCCTATTTGTATGTCTTCGACATTAATTTTCTTCCTGTTCTGCTGATCTGGCGGGATATTAGTAAAATTACCATACTCGTCCAAATAAACAATCATATCATCCAGGCTTTTGCCTTTATTGTTATTGGTTTTACGCTCTTCTCTTTTTTCAGCCTTATCCTGCTTTTTCTTTGCTCGTTTTTTGTCTTTTTCCTTTTTTGCAAACGAATCTGCCATAGTTATTTTAAAATTTAATTTTATATATGATTAAAACCTGTTTATTTTAACAGGTATATCAAAAACATCTGATTTTCAATTTCTTTATCACCTTTCTTCTGAATTATCACAGAACGAAATTGCTATCTTTATAAACCGTATTTCCCACCATTCTGCCCACTTATTTTATCCATATATTCTCCCGAATATTAATTATTGACAATTAACCCAAGGGAAGTAAATTGGCTTTCAGCTTCCCGGATATTCAAATTGCCGACATAAACATTCATAATCAAACGGAGCATTTAAAAATTATGGCAGCTGGAAAAGCGAAAACTGAGAGAGAAAAAATTAGTATTCTAACTATGACAGAAAAAGCAAAGGCAGAAGCCCGATTAATAAATTATTTGTACAAGGTACGACAATTATTTGGATTAAAGATTATTTATGTTCTTTTATTCGCAAAAAATAAGTCAGCCATATTTTAAAACAGGGTCTGGCCTGCACAAAATTTATACTATCTTAGTGCGTAATGAAACCAAGCATACTTTTAACAACTTTAAATGCCAAGTATATTCATCTTAATCTGGCTATCAGAATCTTATATGATCTGAACAAAGACCGGGCAGACCTGTCCTGGAAGGAGTTCACCATAAAAACAGATTTTGATGAAATAGCCGAGTGTTGTAAAGAGTATGACATTGTTTGTTTCAGCTGCTATATCTGGAATATTACCGAGACACTGTCGGTTGCAGAGAAAATCAAACAGCTTAATCCTCATACTAAAATTTTATTGGGAGGACCGGAAGTCAGTTATGAATGGCAAAACATCATTAACCTTCCCCATGTAGATTTTATCATTACCGGAGAGGGCGAAATTCCTTTCGAGAAGTTTGTACTGAACTATCCGGATTTTAGCCAGATAAACAATCTCATTTATAAAGAAAATGGTGAGATTATCTACAGAGAAAAGACCGAACAGTTTGATATTAAATTACTGACCAATAGAAACCCCTACCAATACGACCTGGCCGGGGATTTATACAACAAGGTCTGTTATATAGAAACCAGTCGTGGCTGTCCCTATAAATGTGAATTCTGTTTGGCGAGTTTAGACAACAGAATGCGGTATGTGGATATGAACACTATTAAAAGCAATTTGTTGTACTTAATGCAGCATGGCCGTACCATTAAGTTTTTGGATAGGACCTTCAATATCAAAAGAGAATTTACGTTAGAGCTTTTTCAGTTTATTCTGGATAATCACCGTCCCGAAAATGTATTCCAGTTCGAAATTACAGCAGATATTGTACATCCGGATATTATCGCATTTGTTAATGAAAAAGTTCCGCCAGGTCTTTTCCGCTTCGAAATTGGTATACAGACGGTAAATCAGGCCAGCAATCTGGAAGTAAGCAGAAAACAAAACTTCCAAAAAACCAGCAGTATCATTAAACAGCTGGACCATCGTATTGAAATGCATCTGGACCTGATTGTAGGTCTGCCTTTAGAATACCTGTCTGATCTGAAATTTAGTTTTGAATCTACCTTTAAATTATACCCGCCAGAACTACAGCTTGGCTTTCTAAAATTCCTGAAAGGTACTCCGGTTAGAGAAAAATACGAACAATATGGTTATGTTTTTGACCCTAACCCACCGTATCAAATTATAAAAAGTGATTTCTTAAGCGAAAAGGAGCTTCATGACATTACCTTAATGGAAAATGCCCTTGAGATTTACTGGAATAAAAAAAGAGCTGCACATACATTAAAATATGTAGCAGAGCACCATAGTATTTTTGATTACTTAATGGAACTGGGCAGGCATTTTGAAAAAAACTATATCTTCCATAAACATTCTCTTGCGGATATATTCAATGGAATATACGATTTCACTACTAAAAATTATGGTGCCGACCAGTACATTAAAGAGTTCTTTGCAATAGATTATTATTTGTATAGCAAACAAAGACCCCAAAATTCTTTTGGACTTGAAATTGAAAAAACGGAAAGCAACAAAATAATCGAGCGTTTAAGGCTAAATCATCAGAAGTACCGCTTTGTAATTCTGGACATTAATTTCGATTGGGATTTTTGGATGGAGTCTAATTGTATTTTCCCTAAAAAAGGGCAGCTTATCATTCGTTACGACGGGCAGACTGCACCTGTAATCCAATACCATAAAGACGAATTAGTATTGGCAGGTTAAAATATAGGTCTTTGATTAATCACAAGCTAATGTCATTTTTTTACATTTTTAGGAAAAAAAGCGCCATTTAGGTAACAAAAAATCAAAAAACCAGGTTTTTAATGCTGATTTTTTACATTTTTTGACTATTTTTAAGCTCAAACGTTTAATTGACATTGATGCTTATAAGTGTACTATCCGGGATAATCTTATCTATCTTCATTCTATTTTTCAGCAACAAGTTAAACGCTAAATCTACTTTAGGCTATGCTTTAATACCTATAGGTTTATTTGTTTATTTCCTGCAACAGATACCTTCTGTTAGAGTTGAGAATGCAATTTTATACTCTTACAAATGGATTCCGGAAATGAATGTTAATCTGGATTTCAACCTGGACGGTTTGTCACTTTTATTCTGTTTGCTGATTAGTGGAATTGGTAGTCTAATATTTGTTTATGCATCCAAATATCTGA
This sequence comes from Pseudopedobacter sp., assembly GCF_040392825.1. Classification (NCBI taxonomy): domain Bacteria; kingdom Pseudomonadati; phylum Bacteroidota; class Sphingobacteriia; order Sphingobacteriales; family Sphingobacteriaceae; genus Pseudopedobacter; species Pseudopedobacter sp. The sequence continues at coordinate 6,664 of NZ_JBEBVH010000095.1, read as the reverse complement.
TTAAAGACAAAGATATCCACCGTTTTTTTGGATACTTAAGCTTATTTATGTCTGCCATGCTGGGCATGGTCCTATCCGATAATGTAATTAGCTTATTTCTGTTCTGGGAAATCACCAGCATCAGCTCTTTCTTTCTTATTGGTCACTACCATTACAGTGCTGCATCCAGAAAAAGCGCATTGGTTTCTTTAGGTGTGACCGGAGCTGGCGGTTTGGTACTTTTTGCCGGATTAATCTGGATGGCACAAATTGCTGGTTCTTATTCTATTCAGGAAATTATTAAAAACGCAAACTTAATTACATCACATCCTTATTTTGGAGGTATATTAACGCTACTGTTTATAGGAACATTTACTAAATCTGCTCAGTTCCCGTTCCATTTCTGGCTACCCGGAGCAATGAAAGCTCCTACGCCTGTTTCGGCTTACCTGCATTCCGCAACCATGGTTAAAGCAGGTATTTATTTATTGATACGCTTTTCCCCCGCTTTTCAGGGCTATGATATTTGGAATATTACTTTAACTGCCGTTGGTGGAATCACTTTATTTTTAGGAGCGGCAGTATCTGTAAGTAAGGTTGACTTAAAAAGTATTTTAGCATATACTACCATCTCCGCCTTAGGTATTATGGTTTTTCTCATAGGTATCGGAAGTAATCTGGCAATTAAATCATTAGGTGTTTTCATTGTAATACACGCGTTGTACAAAGCTACTTTATTCCTGATTACCGGGATTATAGACCATACTTATCATACCAGAAATATTACCCTATTGTCGGGATTGAGGAAAGACAACCGACTGTTATTTGTATCCGGACTGATAGCTGCATTTTCTGCAGCAGGAATTCCTCTTACCTTTGGCTTTATAGGTAAGGAACTAGTCTACGATGCCGTTTACCAGCTACAACAAACGTGGGCTTTCGCCCTTCTAGGCGTATTGGTACTGGCAAATATATTAATGCTTTATTCTTCTTTCACGGCGGGAATAACACCTTTTATCGGAAAAAAATCTGAAATCGCAGACGAAACCAACGTCAAATTTGAACCAAAACTGGCATTTGCCCCTGTCTTATTAGCTTTATTCTGTATTTTATTCGGAATATTCCCTCAGCTTTTTGAAGCTTCATTTCTGGATAATTTCTCTCAAACAATCCTTACAGACAAGCAGATTATTTTAAGCAGATTACATATCTGGCATGGTTTCAATATCATATTTATTTTAAGTGCCATAACTATATTTCTGGGAACAGTGTTCTATCTGTTCAGATTAAAAAGAGCACCGTTAGAAGAACAGGACCCCAGATTTTCTATGGGCAAAGTTTTCTACCGGCTAAACACAACCTTAAAGGATTCTGCGTTTAAGATCACCCATTTGCTGCATAACGGTTATTTAAGAAAATATTTACTTACCATTATTGTCTTCAGTTTACTCGTTTTGGGATATGCTATTTTTAAACATATACATATTACACTGGATTTTAGCAGATACAGTTCGCTCAGGATTTACGAGGTTGCTGTTGCCATCATGGTAATTATCTCTGTAATTACAACTATAAGTACATCTTCTCGCTTAACAGCTATTGTGTCTATGAGTGTAGTAGGCTATTGTATTTGTTTATTCTTTGTGTTTTACAGCGCTCCGGACCTGGCTTTAACACAGTTCACCATAGACACACTTACAGTTGTACTGTTTGTACTGGTGCTGTTCCGGCTACCGTCGTTCATTAACTTTGCTAATAGAGCAACCAAATTTAGAGACGCCATAGTTTCTATTCTGTTTGGCCTTTTTATTGGGATAATTGCATTAGGAATCATCCACGAACCACATCCCAATATTGTTTCTAAGTTTTATGCAAATGAAGCCTATATCAGTGCACATGGCAAAAATGTGGTCAATGTAATCCTGGTAGATTTTAGAGGGTTCGATACATTGTTTGAAATTGTAGTATTAAGTATTGCTGGTATCGGCGTAATTAGTTTGTTAAAATTACAGGTTCAGGAAACAGAAAAAGAATAGTTATGTACAGTAGAATTTTAAAAACAGCCACCAATTACTTACTTCCTGTTTTACTCCTTTTTTCTGTGTTTATTCTATTAAGGGGACACTATAAACCAGGAGGCGGATTTGTTGGCGGCCTTATAGCTTCTATCGCTTTTGTTATGCATAGCTTTGCCAATAGCGTAGAGCAAACATTGAAACTGCTAAGAAGGCATCCTTCCAGATTTATTCCTGTGGGCCTGGTAATTTCTTTGGTTAGTGCCATTTTTCCTATGTTTTTTGGAGATCCCATTATGACAGGAGTCTGGTACAATGAACCTATCCCAATAATAGGAATGATAGGAACAGCCCTATTCTTTGATCTCGGAGTTTATCTTCTGGTTATCGGCGTAGTTCTAACCATTTTGTTCACCATTTCACAATCTACGAAATAATGGAGCTAATAATCATTTTCCTCATCATACTGCTTTATTCTTCGGGAGCATATATGTTGCTAAGAAGAAGTATGGTTAAACTTTTGATAGGTGTGATGCTTTTAGGTAACGGTACCAACTTGCTGATTTTATTAATGGGAAGGATTACCAGAGGCAATCCGCCAGTTATGGAAGATAGTTTAAAAACACTGATAGAGCCTTTTGCAGATCCTGTGCCACAAGCGCTGATATTAACGGCTATTGTAATTAGCTTTGGCTTACAGGCATTTTCTATTGTGTTACTGAAACGCGTATATGTTTTAGTGAATTCTGACGATTTAGATGATTTGAATACCCCGGAAGAAATTGACGATATATGATTGAAAACTTTATTGTAATGCCCCTGTTAGGGCAGATGGTTATCGCTATAATTACTTTACTTTTTTGGGGCAAAAACAGTATACAAAGATACATTAGTCTTTTTGGAAGCTTCATTATACTGATTGCTTCAATTATTCTGTTCACAAGAGTAGAACAAGATGGCATTTTAGTGATGCATGCTGCCAACTGGAAACCTCCGTTTGGTATCACTTTCGTGGCAGATACTTTTAGTGCCTTGATGGTTTTACTGAGCAGCATTGTTGGCCTTTGCATTTCTATCTATTGCATGCGGGGTATTGGAACCAATCGTGTACGCTACGGATTCTATACGATTTACCATTTTTTGTTGATGGGCCTGTTTGGTGCATTTCTCACAGGCGATTTATTTAACCTGTATGTTTGGTTCGAGGTTATCATCATTTCTTCGTTTGTACTGATGACCATAGGAGGAAGAAAAGCACAAATAGAAGGCTCTATTAAATATGTGGCAATTAATCTGTTCTCCTCTACTATTTTCTTAACAGGTATTGGTTTACTCTATGGAATTGCCGGGACATTGAATATGGCAGATCTGGCTGTAAAGATTCCGCAACTCCCTAATCAGGGTTTAGTTATTGTTGTATCCATTTTCTTTATTCTCAGTTTCGGAATTAAATCGGCCATTTTTCCTTTATATTTCTGGTTGCCATCATCCTATCATACACCACCATCAGCTATTGCGGCATTGTTCGGAGGGCTTCTAACCAAAGTTGGTATATATGCCATGTTACGTATGTTTTCTCTGGTTTTCAGAATGGAAGGATGGGTTAGCGAAGTTGTCATTATACTCGCTGTTTGCACCATGTTTGTGGGTGCTTTTGGAGCAGTCAATAAAATGAATCTGAGAAAATTGTTCTCCTACCTTATTGTCTGTCATATTGGTTTTATGGTTGGTGGCATTGGAATGTTTACATTGACCGCTTTAATCGGAACCATTTTTTATCTGATCCACGACATCATTATTAAAACCAATTTGTTTCTTATTACCGGCGTGATCAGGATGATGAACGGCTCGGTAAACATGAACCATCTGGGCAATATGTATAAAGAGTACCCCAAAATATCCCTGGTTTTTGCACTCGTATTCTTTTCGCTGATTGGAATTCCGCCTTTATCCGGGTTCTGGCCAAAAATCAATTTTATTAAAGCTGCATTTGATCTCAATCAGTATGCCTATGTGATTGGTGTTATTTTTGCAAGTTTTATCACACTATATGTTATGATTAAGGCCTGGGCAAATATATTCTGGAAGGAAAAGGATCTTGATGCTTGCAGAGGAGAAAATTTATTTGAGAAAAGATCTCTGCTGGATAAAATCTATCTGATAAGTCCAATTGTAATTTTAATGGGAATTACGCTTTATATTGGTTTGTCTGCTGACAGAATTTACTATTTCAGCAAAAAGATAGCTACACAGATGATTGATACACAACCATATATTAATGCAGTATTTGGATTTTAAGAAAGACATATGACGAAACAGTTTTTAATGAACCTGCTGCTCATGTTCATATGGGTAGCACTAAGCGGGACTTTCTACTATGGCAATTTCCTCTTCGGATTTATGCTCGGTTATTTTATTCTCTGGATTTTGGCAAAGGGCGAAAACCGGGAAAACAAGAAATATTTTAACCGCGTACCTAAGGCAATAGGATTTGTGCTTTATTTCATTTATGAAATGATCAAAGCAAATATCCAGGTCGCTTATGACGTAGTTACTCCCAACTATTTCATGAAACCGGGAATTGTAAAGTACCCCATGGATGTTGATGACGATTGGGAAATCAACCTCTTATCTTCCTGCATATCTCTTACACCCGGAACTTTAATTATGGATATCAGTACAGATAAAAAGGTGATGTACATCCATAACATGTATTTAAAAGATAAAGATGCCTTCATTAAGGAAATAAAAGAAGGTTTTGAAAGAAGAATTTTAGATTTAACAAGATGAGTTTAAGCTGGTACCTGCAATTTGTGATATTACCTATATTATCGTTCTCTCTGATATTAACCTTCATCAGATTAATAAAAGGTCCGGACATAGTAGACAGGGTGATTGCACTTGACCTGATTATCACATCGGGAATAGGTGTTATTGCCATTTATTGTATTTCTTTTAATAACGCTTTGTTCCTGGATGTTGGAATGATATTGGCTCTTATCGCATTTTTGGGTACACTAGCTTTTGCTTACTACATAGAAAAAATTAACAAATGACAGAAATATTAGTAATGGTTTTTGCCACCATTGGCAGTTTGGTAATATTAGTGGCTGCTATTGGAATTTTTAGAATGCCAGATTTTTACCTGCGCCTTTCCGTCACCATTAAAGCGGCAACCGTTGGTACCGGGTTCCTACTGGCGGCAACTTCTATTTTTTTCGGCGAAACTTCGGTGAACACAAAATCGTTCGCTATCATTCTGTTTCTGGTACTAACAGCCCCGGTATCGGGTCATCTTATTGCCAGAGCAGCTTACTACTCCGGCACAAAGCTTTGGAAAGGGACAGTAGCCGACGATATGGAAGGTATGTACGACAAAGAAAAAGGTATTTTAAAGAGTGGACAGGAAGAGGAAGATTAGTTGTTTCCCGAGGGGATGCCTTTGGCAAGACTTTAGTTGGTTAGTCCGGATTTGAACAATATTATCATCGGCTATAGCTTCACTAAGTTCATTAGTCCCGATGGAAGTCCGGAGACGGAAGACCGAAGTCAGGTGGTCGCATGGTCCATAGTTTATAGTCCATGGTCTTTGTTCCCCAACCTTTCCTCCAAATCCCCCTCAATCTTTACTTCCAGTAACACAAATCTTATTAAGCTCTCTTCATACTTTTTTTTAAATTTGCATTATGACATTGAATATGGCAGACGTAGAAACCAAGGAAGAAACCTTTACGCTTGAAGAAATACTAACCTCTTTAAAAAAGAGTCATCGCCTGATACTGTGGAACGACGACACCAATACTTTTGATCATGTTATCCACTGTCTTTGTCACTATCTGGACTACTCAGAATCAGAAGCTGAGAAAATTGCCTGGACTGTCCACACCAAAGGTAAATGTGCCATACTGGAAGGCTCTTATACCGAAATGGAAGTCTACAGAAAGATATTAAAACAAGAAGGCTTAACTGTTTCTGTGGAGTAAGAAAGTAGTTAAGCCATATCTTCTTTACTCCGTACCATGAATCTGTTCTAAAAGGCAAAGCTGCAATACCATAGCTATTATATAAATTACCATATTGATAATTTTTAAACGCATAACGGATAGCAACCGGCTTTTTCACTTTTTCTGAAAAAACCATAAGCTTATTATTAGTCCCTTTAACATTCTCTACTGTTGCCGGATAAAAAACTTTATCTTCCGCTGCAATCTCAAATCCTATAAAAGGCTCGTTTCTGCTATGCAAACCATAGCCTGTATTCTCTAAAGTTATAACCGCTTTATCTCCTTCTATTATATGTGACACATAATATGGTGTTTCTCCATTAAACCCATTCATTGCATAAGTTTTATACAACGCCATATAAGCCAAACGTTTAGCCACAGTTCTTTTATCTGGAGGATGTATCGTCTTCTCTGAACCAATATCCACCGTAGAAACTATTCCTGAGTTAGATATATTAGCTTTCGCATTGTATTGAGCTTCTCTTTGCAATGCAACTTCAATTCCATTACTGTTCCAGCCCATGTTTTGATAGCTAAAAGGAGCTAATTGTACATAATAAAACGGAAAGTTATTCTCAAAGTCATTTCTCCAATCTTTTACCATAGCAGGTAATAATCTCTCGTATAATTTGGAATTAGTGACATTTGCTTCACCCTGATAAAATA
>NZ_JBEBVH010000094.1:0-13584 GCF_040392825.1 Pseudopedobacter sp. | reverse complement strand
TCTGTCTCACAAAAATTAGCATAAAAAAACCTTTGGAAATAACTCCCAAAGGCCCGCATAAAAATTAATTGATTAGAATTACCGAAGTCTGAACGCTGACATATTTTGTACTACCGTAAAAGGCTTTTTCTTGTATTTCTTTTCGATTTTCTCTATTGCTGTTACGGTTTTGGCAAATGAGTCTGGAGTAACAGAGATACTATCTATACCTTCTTTAACCAAAAACTGCGCGAAGTCGGGAAAATCGGAAGGTGCCTGACCGCATATTCCTATTTTTACATCTTTGTCTTCGGTAGCATCCAAAAGCATTCTGATCATTTTTTTTATAGCATAATTTCTCTCATCGTATAAATGTGCAACCTGAGAGGAATCTCTATCCAGCCCCAAAACCAATTGTGTTAAATCATTAGAACCGATAGAGAATCCGTCTACATACTCGGCAAATTCTTCTGCCATAATAAAATTAGAAGGTAACTCTGCCATTAGATAAACCTGAAGATTATTTTCCTTTCTCTTCAATCCATTTTTGAGCATTACTGCATATACTTTTTTTAGCTCCTCTACAGTGCGGCAGAACGGAATCATCACAATTACATTATCTAAACCCAATTTATCCCTAACATTTTTTATTGCTTTACATTCCAAACCAAATGCTTCTTTATAAACTTCAGAATAATATCGTGATGCGCCCCTCCATCCTATCATTGGATTTTCTTCTTTCGGTTCGAAATATTTTCCTCCGGCCAGATTCGCATATTCATTGCTTTTAAAATCGGAAAACCTTACTATCACTTTCTTAGGATACGAAGAAGCTGCAATTTTCGCTATTCCATAAGAAAGTTTATCTACGAAATAAGATTCGGGACTTTTATAATTTACAATAAGCGATTCGATCTCCTGCTTCAACTGTTCATCCTGTAATGAATTTTTGTTCAATAACGCTAAGGGATGAATCTTAATATAGTTATTGATAATAAATTCTAATCTTGCCAGACCGATACCTTGATGAGGCAGAGTAGCGTATTGGAAAGCAACATCCGGAGAAGCAATATTAAGCATTACTGGTGTAATAGTTTTAGATAGACTATCTAAATCTATTTCCGATTTTTCTACCTGTAGAATACCTTTATAAATCACTCCTATATCGCCTTCTGCACACGAAACGGTAACTTCATCGTTTTCTTTAAGAATATCTCTCGCCTGATTACAACCAACTACCGCAGGTACCCCCAGCTCTCTGGCTACAATTGCTGCATGACAAGTCCTTCCGCCTTTTTCTGTAATAATTGCAGATGCTTGTTTCATTAAAGGTTCCCAATCAGGATCTGTCATTTCGGCCAACAATACATCTCCCCGATTAAAATTTAATTTACTAATATCATCATGAATAGAGTTAACAACGACAACTCTTCCTGTTCCAACTTTATCTCCAACAGCAATTCCGTTTAATACAGGCTCTTTCTTCTCACTTTTCGCTATTGTATAAGAAACAACCTTATTCGTCTGCTTCCTGGAATGAATAGTTTCCGGTCTTGCTTGTACAATAAAAAGCTCGCCGCTTTCCCCATCCAATGCCCATTCTACATCCATTGGACACCAATATTTTCTTACATTTGAGTAATATTTCTCTATTTCTACTACCCATTTGGCTAACTGAATAACTTTTTTTTCTGATAAACAATTCGATTTAGCTTCTTTAGATGTTGTTTTTACGACTTTCACTTTTTTTCCCGGAGTCTTGCTATAAACCATTTTTTGGTCTTTATTACCAATTTTCTTTTCAATTATGGCATTAAAACCTTTCTCCAGAGTGGTTTTAAATACTAAAAATTCATCTGGTGAGACCGCTCCCTGCACAAGCATCTCTCCCAGCCCGAGAGTTCCGTTTATGACAACTACATCTTTAAAACCACTTTCTGTATCTAATGAAAAAGCAACACCCGAAGCTCCTATATCAGATCTAACCATTTTCTGAATGCAAACAGATAGTTTAATTTGCTCTTTGTCAAAACCAAAACTTTTTCTGTAACTTATAGCTCTTTCTGTATATAAAGAAGCAAAACAAGATCTTATTGCTTTCAAAATATCATCAACACCGGAAACATTTAAAAAGGTATCTTGCTGACCTGCAAAAGAAGCATTGGGCAAATCTTCCGCCGTAGCAGATGAACGTACAGCAACATCGGCATTATCCACACCGTAATTTCTGGATAAAGCCTCATATTGCTCCTGAATTTGCTTTTTTAAAACATAAGGAAAGCTTCCTCCTTCAATTTTATTTCTAATGGCAATACTGGTTTTCTTTAAAACACCTAAATCATCCGAATCGACATCTTCTAAAGTATTGGCAATAAATTTATCTAAACCATTATACTCCAAAAAATTAATGTAACCATTAACAGTAACAATAAAACCATCTGGAATTCTAATTCCTAATGAACTTAGGTTCTTCATCATCTCTCCGAGCGATGCATTTTTCCCGCCAGCAATTGCAATATCGTTGATATCGACTTCATCCAATTTCAATAAGTATTGTTGCTCTCTCATCTAAGTCTTATAAGTTGATTACTAAGGTCTAATTAAATCTTTTGCTTAAAAACAACAATAGTAACATATTATAATACTATCTTAACCTATTTTAACGTATAATTGCAATAATTATGTTATTTTAATAATGAAAGCATTTTTAGAGAAGATACCTCTTCCGGTAGACCAATCCTTTAGTATCAAAACAGATATTTCTAAAAAATTTTATAACCAATGGCATTATCATCCGGAAATTGAACTTGTATATATTGTTGATGGAAACGGAACGGCTTTAATTGGCGACGGGATTATAAATATTAAAAAGAATGATCTTATTCTCATTGGATCCAACGTTCCGCATATGCTCAGAAGTGACGAAGAGACCTCCTTTGAAAATATGCAAATTACAGAGACTACTACCATTCACTTTACACGTGACATTCTTGAATCGTTTCTCCAATTACCGGAAAATAAAGAAATAATTCACTTGCTGGAAAAATCAAATTTAGGCCTGAATATTTCAGGGAGTACTAAAGAGAGCGTAATTGCTATATTGAAGTCCATTAGTTTTAAGAAAAAAACTCAACGTTTGATCAGCTTATTGGAAATTTTAAATATTCTTGCTGAGAATGGAGAATATCAATCTATATCTGGACATACCTTAAAACTTTTTTTAAATAAACAGGATGAAAACCGACTCAACCGGATTTACCATTATACTCTTAATAACTTCCATAGAGAAATAACTTTAAAAGAAATAGCAGATGTTATACACCTTGCTCCTAACGCCTTTTGCCGTTATTTTAAGTCTAGAACAAAAAAGCGTTATTCGCAATTTTTACTGGAAGTGCGAGTAAGTCATGCATGCAAATTATTAAAAGAGACTGATCTTAATATTGGTGTTATTTCTTTTGAAAGCGGTTTCATGAATCTTTCAAACTTTAACAGACATTTTAAGCTGATAACAGGAAAGACACCATTGAAGTATAAAAGGCAAAGTTATTAGTTAGATTTGAAACTAAAGAAGCGAAAGTTTAAAGTTAGGCATAGTGTAGACTAAAACAACATGCGTACGCCAATGAACTATTTCAACTAACGACTAATAAACTTAGTAAACTATTTAGTAGCAGGACTAACCTCATTGGTCAATACTTTTTTAACATCTTCTTTAGCTTTCTGCTTTTTATTATTCATGAATCTATAGCCTACGGTAAAGGTATAATTTTTAGTTTTTGAAAGAACGTTTCTTTCCTGATAATACCTTCCACCAGTATTGGTTAATACATCTGAAGACTCAAAGAAATTTCGATCTGCGAATGGGTCGGAAACTGCAAACCTGGCGCTTAACTTATTGCGGAAGAATGTTTTTCTGAATCCAAAGTTAGTGGTAAGAGAAGCTGAATTCTTACCCTGTGCTAATGCATTTGTATAGTAATTTAATTGGCCTTCTAAAGTTACCGAGTAAGGTAGCTGACCAAAAACAGTCATATTTCCGCGCTGGCTGTAACCACTTGATGGCTTTTGTAAAGCCGACTTGGACTGATAAGATCGTCTGCTTACAGTATAGCCACCGGTTAGCGTAATCATTTTTCCAAGCCTGTAATTACCAAATAAGCTTAATGTTAATGCCTGGTTACTTCCCAGATTTTCGTAAGTTACACTATCAGTAGAAATTCTGAACCTTTCTATAATTTTATCTGTAGTAGTATAATTTAAACGTGGGGTGAACGACCATTTGGTACCGGCAGTTCCAAAACTTAACTGAAACTGATGAGTATAAGATGGTTTTAAACCCGGATTTCCAAAGCTAACATTAGACTGGTTAGTATCATCTATTAAGGGATTCAGAGCATATTCTCGTGGCCTGGCTATCCGCATACTATAACTCAATCCAAAATTGTATTTTTTCTTATAAGATTTATTAATAGAAATATTAGGGAAAAGATTATGATAAGGTCTGGGGTCTACTGACGACACCGCTGTTTGAGTAAAATTTATATCTGTAATTTCAGATCTTACACCAGTTCTAAATGTCCATCTGGATTTTGTTCTTACTCTATAGCTACCGTAAAAAGCGTAAACATTTTCCCGATAACCAAATTCATTTGTCAATCTGGATAATGTATCTATATTATTCGCAAAATCAAATCCTGTAACATATTGATCATTTATATTATTCCCTAACGTCAGCTGAGATCCCAGAGAAAGTGTAGCAAATTTTGTTAAATTTCTTGTATAGTCAACATTTAATTCGAAACGGTTTGTATTGATGTCATTAGATCTATACTGACTGTTCTCATTAGATTTTGTGCCATTGCTTCTGAAATATTCTCTGGTAAGGTCGCGATCTCTGAAAGACCCGTTATTAAAAAATGTTAGCCCTGCAGACAAGCTCTGACCTTTTTTTCTTTTAAATCTAAGTGTATAATCTGCATTGAATGTTAAAGAATTCGCAGAGCTATTAGTTAAAATTCCCTGGTCAATAAATTGGGTTTGAACCTGCGATGCATTAAGACGATAGTCATCTAACGAAGAGTTACCTAAACCATCGCTGGTATTTAAGTTTATCGAACTTCTTAAGTTTTGCAAAGGTGTTATATCCCAATTTATTGATGCCCTGGCATTATGACTATTATTTTCATTCCTCGCATAACTATTCTGGTTCATATACGAGGAAACATTAGAGGCAGCATTGTAATTGGTTCTGTTCAAATCCGAACCACTTATAGAAGGATTATGCCTAAAGCTATAACTACCATTAACCGTAATTTTCTTATTGCTGAAAGCAGCATAGCCGGTCCCATTATAATTACCCAGCGTTCCCATTGTATAAGATAATCCGCTACTTAAACCTAAACTGTATCCTTTCTTCAATACGATATTTATAATACCATCTCCGTCAGCAGAGTATCTGGCTTCGGGATTAGTGATAACTTCTATTTTCTGTATAGCCTCAGACGGTAATACAGTTAACAGATCTATTAAAGTTTCGGACGTATAATCAGATGGCTTCCCGTCTATAAATACACGGGTATTTACTTTTCCGGCAATAGTTGGCTTTCCATCCGGGTCTACAGTTACCATTGGAACAGTACGGAGTAAATCAGTAGCGGTACTTCCTTCTGCATAGACACTTTGGTCTACATTGAAAGTAATAGTATCTGCACCAAATTCCACCACAGGTTTTGATGCTTTTACAACAACTTCTTCTAATACTGTAGCCGTGTTGGGGGTTAATTTAATATCAACTTTAGCATCTGAATTATCCGCATTTATAACAATTTCTTCGATCGTCTTGGCCTGATAACCCATGAAAGAAGCTTTGATTTTATATGTACCGTACGGTAAATCATTAAAACTAAATTTCCCTTCTATATCTGTCATGAAATTTTTGACAGCATTTTCACTTTCTATTTTGTAAATGCTAACACCAGCAAAATCTATAACTTCACCAGTAGCTTCATCCTTTACTGAACCACTTACGTTTCCTACTTCTTTGTTGGTCTGAGCAAATACGGTAAGACCAAACAATAAAAAGAAAATTAGAAAAACGTATTTTTTCATGATTTAAATTTCAAAAACTTAATTGGTTCAATTAATAAAACTAGCTGTTTGCCCTGGCAATTATATGAATAATATTAACAAATTACTTCTAAAAACTATCATAATGATATTAGTTCTCTGTAGTCTTTGCTAACTCTAATGCTGAAGTTGTAGTGTAATATTTAGCAATCATATTAGGCACTTCCCATTCTGGCAATTTTCCATCCTTTAAATAAGATAAGAATTTTTTTGTAACTTCTGCGAAATGTGCTTCGTGACCTAATTTATAGCTTTCAGGTATAATTACTTCATAGCCATTTGAAGTTTCTTTCAATTCAACACCAGGGTATTTCTTCGCTAATTTCACAAATCCATCAAATAAAGATTTTTTATAATCCATGTTGTCTTTCTGCTTTGGTTCTATATATAAAACAGGCTTGAAACCTTGTTCTTTTCCCTGTTTAATCTTCAAGCTAGCTTTTGTGCCTCTAATTTCTGAAAAATGTGTATCTCCGGTACCTTCAGGAGCCTGGTAGTTCCAGATTACCGAAACCTTAGCTGAAACTCCTTTAATAGTATAATTCATTTCACCATTAGAATAGACACTCAGAATACTGTCTTTAACATCTTTCTTTAAAAACTCAGGATAAGAATCTTTATTGGTAGACTTTTTAAATTGAGAAGGTGTTATCAATGTCGCCCAACGTTTTGCTTCATTCATTTTAATGTCTTTCTGATAAGACAATACTTGTTCTGGAAAACATGTCCATTGTATAAGGTCTACCAAATGTGTGGTTACATCTACTAAACCATTACCTAATTGGTCTACATCATAGTACCAAGCAGGTCTGATTAACGGTGCTCCCGAAACATTTTTAAAAAAGTGGTGAACACTTTCTTTTATAATAGCGGGGTTATCTTTTGAGCCTTTTTCGAGTTCTCCAAAAACATCGCTCATCATAAATAATTCTTTTTGTAACGTATTGGTTATCTCATACCTTTCGGTCATGATATCATACAATAAAACGTTCTTCTTCTTAGCATCTTCAAAGGCACTTTTTAACAAATCGAATCCTTTAGCATCAATTGCCATTGGTTTATCAGCTAAAACATTAAAACCAGCCTGAACAGATTGTGCTATATAATTGGTTTTCTCTTTATTGTTTCCAGCTAATACAACAAGATTTCCTTTTTTTTCTGATAGCATCTTTTGCAGAAAATCTGCTCCTTTATATACATTTTCTTTCCAGCTTGTGGGTTCCTCTTCACTTGTATTATATTTTTCAATAAGCCTTAAATGCGCATCTAATTCATCTCCTTCCGGTGCATATACATAAACTTCCGGACTAACTCCTTCATACATGGATTTTTGTACCAAAGCTGCATGAAAATGTCCTGGATTTAATGTTATTAACCTTACTTCTTCCTTTTTTTGATTCGGATTTGAACAGCCAAACATAGCAAATACCATTATTGTTAAACCATTTATTATCAAATTGTTCTTTTTCATCTTAAGTTTATGTTGGTTCTTAAAACAAGAGAAATTGTGTACGTTAACGAATATAAATGTTATTTCATTTAAAATCAAATATATTCAAATGTCCACGTTTTATTTTTTATAAGTCTTTTCCAGAAAATTCAGAATTTCTTCTACTTTATTATTGGTAATATAAGTGTAGGCTGCATGTCCTATCCCTTCCATAATTATCAATTTTGAAGATTTATTACCTTTCTTTTCTAAAAACTGATGCAAAGAGTTTGCATAGTCTACAGAAATCAACGCATCTTTATCTCCATGAAATGTCAGAACCGGTATTTTAGGATTAATAATTTGATCATTATTTTCCAAACCACCCCATAAGTTAACCACAGCTGCTATCTCGGGACCTTCCGACTTCTTACATAAACCAGTATAAAGTGCTGTCATTGCACCTGCAGATCCTCCTGAGATGGTCACTTTTTTCAAGTTGAAATTGTATTTCGAAGCATTATCTTTAATCCATTTTAACGCTAAATTTGCATCTGCCCCTGCAATTTCTATGGCATGATGTAGACTTGGATGAAATTTCCCTGATGCCGGTAGTCCTTTAGCCATATTTGCACTGCAACTTGCTCCTTTTACCTTATTCAATTTCAAATAAAGCAGATAGTTTATAGAAACAACGGCAATGCCTTTCGAAGCTAATTTATTGCAAAACACAGCAGTTTGACTTTTATCTCCTCCCGAGAAACCTCCTCCATGGATAAACATATAGACGGGTAATTTTTCCGATTTAGATAACTTAGCTGGTAAGTATAAATCTAACAATCTGTCTGAAGAAACATCGTTACGGCTAGAATCTGTTTTCTCTGCATAACGAATATCTTTTAAAATATTTACCGTTTGATCTTGTTCCGAATTTGCCGATTGTCCGGATGCTACCTTTATGCTAAGCAGGAATAGCAGGGAATAAAAGTATTTTTTTGTTTTTAGCATAATTATAAGTTTTATTTGAATGGGAATAGAAGTAACGAAATAAATTACTTATCACTCACTTTTAATACTGTTTAAAATGAAGACGTAATAGAAAATGAGATGCGAACATCTCATTTTCAAACAAACAGAAATCCCCCAAACCTATTTAAAAAATTGTTACGGAGTCCATCTCCTTATTTTAAATCCATATATAGCATAATACGCTAAATATAAATAACAAGGGAACAATACCCAATAAGCTTCTCTCAGCCCATATTGGTCTGCAAAATGTCCATATACCAAAGGCATAATTGCATTACCACACAGTCCCATGATCATGATGGAAGAACCTAGTTTGGTAAAACGTCCCAAACCGTCCAGTGCCACTGGCCATATTCCTGCCCATACCAACGAATTTGCCAGGCCCAGCATCACTACAAACCAAATAGAAACATCTGCTGTATGACCGAAAAGGGTAATATTCCCACTCGCTAGAACTATCAGCAGACTCAATGATGCACCTAATATGGTACAAAACCTTAAAGCATTTACCTGGCTAATAAAACGCGGTATAGTAATGATACCTATCAAATATCCAGTTATTGTAAGTGCTAATGTGTAAGATGGAAATACTTTAGCTTCTATCAGATTGATCCCCATCGATCCCGCATAACCAATAACTGTATCTATTGCCAGTATCTGGGTTCCTACGTGTATAAAAATGGCTACTGCACCCAATATCAAATGTGGAAACTGAAAAATACTGGTTTTGCCTGAATTAGCTTCTGCCAGTTCTTCACTTTCATTTTCGGTGTCTATTTCCGGAAGAGGAGAATATTTAATAAACAGCCCCAAACCGATAAGCACCATTGATACGACAGCATAAGGCAGCATTACCCGTCTTATAAGTTCGTCCAGAGCCGTTGCTCTTTCTGCTTCACCCATCAATGGAATCTGTTTAAACAGTTCAGCATCGCTTGCCTTTAGAACAGCTGCTGCGAATAGCAACGGTGCAAGGATACCTGCAAATTTATTACAAATCCCCATGATACTGATCCGCTGTGCCGCACTTTCTTGTGGGCCCAATACAGTAATATATGGATTAGAAGCTGTCTGTAAAATTGCCAGACCGGAACCTAAAGTAAATAATCCCAACAGGAATATTTCATAAGTTCTAAACCAAGCTGCCGGAACAAACAATGCTGCACCTACAGACATCACAAAGAATGCTGTCATCATTCCTTTCTTAAAGCCTACTGCTTTCAAAAGATATGAAGATGGTACCGACATCACCAAATAGGAGATGTAAAAAGCAAATGCCACAAGATAAGACTGAAAATTAGTCAGTTCACAGGCTATCTTGAAGAAAGGTATCAGAATGGCATTTATCCACGATACAAATCCTATAATGAAAAACACCAGCCCTATCAGCAATATGGAAATGGTGGTGTCCCTTTTGGTTAGCTGATCTGATGTTATTTTTTTGTCGCTCATTTTTTATCGGCTATATATTAAACTGTAGGTTCCCAACCTTTTTGATATTCTCTACTCCATAATTTCTTAGCAGCGGCACTGTTCAGGATTCTACCATTTTTAGGATCAATATCTAATGTATCCCCTACTCTCTGAGCGATGTTCCCTAATTGAACAAGTAAAGTACTTTTATGTCCACTAACAATATCTGCATTCAATTTTCCACCTTTTTTTATTGCATCAAAGAAGTTTTGGATATGAATAGCGTCTAAAGCCTGTGAAGGGTTAGTTAAACTTCTGGCATCTACTGTTGTTTCGTTTTTAACCTGTTTTATCAGCTTTCCCTTAAGATCATAAATCTTATAACCATTATCACCTTCTATTTGTAACGACCCGTTTTCGGCATAAAATATGACACCTACACTAGCCCCTTCAATTGGCCTTCCATTACAACTTCTTCCTTCCCAGGTAATGGCACATTTATCTGCGAAGTCCATATTAATAACCTGAGTATCTGGTGTTTCCCAATCGTCTTTATAATGAAATCTTCCACCATTAGAACTAACTTTTGTAGGATAGTCTACCTGAAGCCCCCAACGAGCTATATCTACCATGTGGGTTCCATTATTAAGAGCTTCCCCTGTTCCCCAATGCCAGAACCAATGCCAATTATAATGAACTAAATTATCTTTGAAATCTCTTCTTGGAGCAGGTCCTTGCCATAAATCAAAATTTAACCAGGAAGGCACTTCTACTTTCTTTCCTATTCCGATTGATTTTCTGCTATTTGTATACCATGTTTTTGCAAAATATGGACGTCCGATTACTCCTGAATGCAGTTCTTTAATACCCGCCACTACATTTGGCCAAGACCTGCGCTGATTTCCCATTTGTATAATGTTTTTATACTTATCAACCGCTTTAATCAGTAATTCGCCTTCATTAGGATTATGTCCACATGGTTTTTCCAGATAAACATGCTTACCTGCTTTTGATGCTAAAATTGCGGCCGGTGCATGCCAGTGGTCAGGAGTGGCTACTACCAACGCATCCAGGTTTTTATCTTCCAGTGCCTTTCTAAAATCGCCTTCAGCTTTTGGTTTTCTTCCCTGAATTTCAGAAACTTTTGAAATACATTTATCCGCAGCTCTCGAATCTACATCACACACATATATAATTTCACAATTACTTTGTCCGGCAAAATTTGTTGCTAAAGCTAGCCCTCTCGCGTTAACTCCCATAGAAGCTACACGAACTTTGTCGTTGGCACCTAATATATTCGCATAACTTTTTGCGCTGAAACCCGGTAAAATACCTCCTACACCTATTGCTGCTGCACCGGTTACTGCATTTTTTATAAATTTCCTTCTTGTATTTTCATTAAAATTGCTCATAATTATCTTATTTGTTTACAATTGAACTGATTAAAACTGGTTTTCCTCCATTCTTCTTACTTTCGTCTGCAGCTTCCATAAACGCACAGATTTCCAAAGTCTCCTGTGGATCAAAAGGAGCCACTCCTGTTTCGAAGAATTTTATAATTTCTGAAAGCAGCGGATTATACCCTAAGAATTTACCGAACTTAGTTACCGATTTTTCACCAACAACAGTTCCACCAAAATCTTTTTTACCATCTCTTATTCCTCTGAATGTGCCTATTCTACCATCTCCCCATTCACCAACAGCTACATCACTACCTGCTGTAGAAATACGTGTTACGCTTTTACATCCTGTACCCATTACTGCAAACAACATCTCTATACCATGTATTCCGTACCAGAAAAAATCCGGATGAGTAGACTCTAGCGAGGCAGGACTATAAGTATCTGCTCCAATCACCTTTCCTATGCTTCCTTCCTTAATTTCTTTCATTCCTTCTATATATCTTAAAGAAGAAGACGAAAAAACAGGTGTATTATATTTTTTTGATGCTTCAAAGATTTTTTTTGCATCTGCATATGAGGCTGCTATTGGTTTATCTATAAAAACTCTCTTTTTAGCTTTAAAAACCGGTAGGGCTTGTTCTAAGTGAACTCGTCCATCATTAGTTTCTAAAAGTACAACATCTACCTTCTTTAAAAGATCCTCTATAGAATTAACAATTTCCACTCCATGCTTTTTCACCTCTTCGGTAAAGCCTGGAATTCTATCCACACTTGTTTTTATATCTTTACTCCCCTGCGGATAAGCGGCTACCACTCGATATCCCAGATATTCACTCTTACCAGAGTTTAATTCTTTGGTGAACGCCACAGAATGCGACGTATCAAGACCAATGATACCTACACGCTTTCCTTTAGTTTGATTTGCATAAAGATTACTGGAAATCAAATTTGGTACGGCAGCGGCAGCACTTGCAATTGTTGCTGTTCTTAAAAATTTACGCCTGTTCAATTTGTCTATACTCATAGCGATTGCTTTTGGTTTTTACTAAATGGTTATTCTGATTAATCAGAATTATATGAATGATGATGGATACTATTCGAATACCTGATCAGACACTTAAGTGTCCATTTCCCGGCAGTCTATTAAATATCATACTTATTTGCATCCCAATGTTGCATTAAACCCGTTTCTACCGCATTATTTCCCATATGAACTGCAATAGCGGTATCTTTACCGGTTTCTACATTAGAAATCGGCTTTTTATTATTCTTGATACAATCAGCAAAAGCCATCACGGAATAAGCTGTAGGGTCTAAATTTAAACCGTCCACACTTTTATAGGTAATTTCCTTGCCCTCTCCTGGTTTCAGGCTTTCCACTGTAGCTCCTGTTACGCCATCTACTACTCCCAAAGTTTTAGTTGTTGGCTCGGGATAAATAAATGCTCTTTCTCTTCTAATATCTATGGTTGCCTTAGATCCCATTATCCTCATAGCATAGCTATTGTATTGATTAGACAGAACAGAGGTCACACTAGACTTCACACGATTGTCGTACTCATATATTGTACGAACATTGTCGTAAGTTTCTCTCCCATCTTCCCAATAGTTTATATCCCCTAAACCGATTACCTTTTTAGGATGACCATTAAGCATCCAGTTTACAATGTCAATCTGATGGGCACACAATTCAGCAAGAACTCCTCCTGAATATTCTTTGTACATTCTCCAATTAACTACTCTATCATCTTCTCCTGGTTTCAAAGGTCTTCTCCAATCCGAGTTTCTGTTATATTGGCTCTCGAAATGTGTAATCTTACCTAACCATCCCTGATCGATAATTTCCTTTATTTTATAATACATTTGGAAATAGCGGTACTGATGCCCTACTTGTAAAACCAGGTTTGTAGAACTGACTCTCTTCACCAAATCTATAGCTTCTGGAATGCTATAGGTCATAGTTTTCTCTACATAAATATGTTTTTTTGCATCTAATGCATCTATACACATTTTATAGTGCAAGTACAAAGGAGTAGCGATAATAACCCCATCGATTTTCTTATCATTCAAAAGATCGTGGTAATTTTCGTAAAATTTTGCTTCTTTCGTCGCGTATTTTTTAATCGATTGAAGTGCGTTTTTAGAAACGTCACAAAATGCTACGATGTCTATATTTTCTAATTTACTAACTATAGAGCTTAT
>NZ_JBEBVH010000093.1:0-13595 GCF_040392825.1 Pseudopedobacter sp. | reverse complement strand
AATCCATAGCAAACGATATTATAGAAATATCAAAATCGTTTGGAATAGACGCTAAAATTGTAGGCCGGGTTGAAGCTTCCGAAACTAAAAAAGTGACTATCATAAGCGAACACGGCACATTTGAATACTAACATTTTATAAGGGCTTTTAAAAGCCCTTTTTATTTACAATTCGACAACATCTTTTCCTCTGCACTTAAACTATCTTTATCAAAAATTAAAACATAAAGATTTGTTAAAGAAAACAATGTTATTTTTATTATCATTAATTATCCTTTTGATTATTCTATTCTTTGGATATACTAAGCTTGCTAAATTTGGCAGCATGCCTGATGAAATCAGTTTAGAAAAAATCAAAAAATCTAAGAACTTTAAAAACGGCTCATTCCAAAACTTAAGTCTTACACCAGACCTTGCAGAGGGAGTGACTTATTACGATGTTTTTAAAGACTTTTTCTTCGGAAAAAAAGAACATTTAAAGCCAATAGATTCTCTTCCATCTATTAAAACAGATTTAATGAATCTTCCAAAAGACCAAAACGTTTTAGTTTGGTTTGGACATTCCTCCTATTTTATGCAGATAGATGGTAAACGTATTTTAGTGGATCCGGTTTTTAGCGGAAATGCATCTCCCCTTCCCGGAACCATGAAATCTTTTAAAGGTTCTGATATTTATACAGTAGATGATATTCCGAAAATAGATTATTTATTTATCACTCATGATCACTGGGATCATTTAGATTATGAAACCATTTTGGCTTTAAAACCAAAACTCAATAAAATAATCTGTGGCTTGGGTGTTGGATCTCATTTAAGATACTGGGGATTTGAAAACGAAATATTTGAAACAGATTGGTTTGATAAGACTCAACTAGATGACGGGTTTAATATTATTACAACTCCTGCCAGACATTTTTCTGGCAGAACATTTAAAAGAAACCAGTCTTTATGGGTGTCTTTTGTCTTAAATACTCCAACAAAAAGAATTTTTATAGGCGGTGATAGTGGATATGATACACATTTTGCTAAAATAGGTGATTTATATGGTCCTTTCGATCTTGCCATTTTAGAGAACGGACAATATAATTGGAAATGGAAATATATTCATACCTTACCTGAAGAAACGGTAAAAGCAGCGAAGGATCTAAAAGCGAAATCATTTATACCTGTTCATTCGTCTAAATTTGCATTAGCACTGCATAATTGGGACGAGCCATTAAAAGAAGTTTGTATTTTAAGCAAAAAGGAAGGAATTAATGTAATTACCCCGTTAATCGGACAGCCCGTTATTATGAGTAAGGAAAACCAGACTTATAAATATTGGTGGGAAGGGCTGAAGTAATTTCATTTTTCTCAAAACTGTTTCAAACAAAGATTTGTATATCAAATAACTAAAAAGCTATGGAATTAGGAATTGGAATGTTCGGAGATGTTTCTAAAAATAAAACCACAGGCAAACATACTTCAGCTCATCAAAGAATTAAAGAAGTTATAGAAGAAATAAAACTTGCAGACCAGGTAGGCTTAGATGTGTTTGGTATGGGCGAACATCATAGAGAAGACTATGCAGTTTCAAGTCCGGAAATGATATTGGCAGCAGCTGCTACAGTAACCAAAAACATTAAATTGGCTAGTGCAGTTACTGTTTTAAGTTCTTCAGATCCGGTTAAAGTTTATGAAGACTTTGCTACATTAGATCTGCTTTCGGATGGAAGGGCAGAAATTATGGTAGGAAGAGGAAGCTTCATAGAATCTTTTCCACTCTACGGATATCATTTAAGCGATTATAATGTCCTTTTTGAGGAAAAGCTCGATCTGTTACTCAATATCAACAAAAACGAAGTTATCAATTGGAAAGGAACTGTTAGGGCTTCCATTACCAACCAAAGAATATTTCCCAGAGCACTAAATGATGGTCTCAACATTTGGATTGCAGTTGGTGGCACTCCAGAATCTGTAATTAGGGCAGCAAAATTAGGATTACCATTAATTATAGCTATCATTGGAGGTTATCCTTATCAATTCCAACCACTAGTGAGATTATATAAAGAAGAGTATCAAAAACACGGACATGATGTTTCTAAAATGCAGATTGGCATACATTCTCATACATTTGTAGGCGAAAACAGTCAGCAAATTGCAGATGGCTATTATCCTTATTATGCAGATCAGATGGATAGAATTGGAAAAGAAAGAGGTTGGCCTCCGTTCAGGAAAGAACAATTTGAGGCCGGAAGAAGAAAAGAAGGTGCATTATTCATAGGAGATCCTGTTGAAGTGACAGACAAAATACTTTATATGCATGAGCTATTCGGCATTACAAGGTTTGTAGCACATATTGATGTAGGCGGCCCGGAACATAAAGATACTATGAAAGCTATCGAATTATTTGGAACAAAAGTCGCTCCGGAAGTAAAAAAGCATCTAAACAAATAGAAGACTAAAAAAAGTCCACAAATATTAAATTTGTGGACTTTACCGTTAATATCTATTCAATTATCTAAGGATTTTTAAACTTCGTTACCTGAAAATTTGTTTTTTGTATCGTGTGCGTACTAAAATATCCTAAAGAACCATTATCAATATTAGAAACCGGATTACTTGCTCCTACTGGTGGTCCACCAGATCCGGTAATTTGAGCGATTGAATAAAAATAACGGTATATTTCGGGTGTTATATTTTGGAATTCAACCTCAATTTCGTCTCCTTCTTTTATCTCCGGGTCATCAGTGTAAACAGTACTATTTACATATCTTCCGTTATTAAACTTATCATTCTCTACATAAAATCCTCGATAAAGGGTTCCGTTATTTTTAATTACAAACCTATAAGAATTTCCCTTATACTCAGGGTCCTGATAGTGTAATTTCAAAAATTTTGCTTTTTCATCAAAAACGGAAATTTCTGTTATGGAAAGCGAATCCAGCAATACTTTTTTAGGCATAACAGACTTTGCTGAATAAGTCTTACCATTAACAGATACTTTCAGAAAATAAGATTTTTCCTCTTCCCCCTTAAAAACATTAGTAGATATATAAACCCCCGGCGCCTGTTCCGAAAAATTATAAACACTTCCACCTTCTTGCTCCACAGTAACGACTGCCCCGCTTAAATTTTTTATTGCCGACTCATTCTTAAAAGGAACTGTTTCTGTAATTTTAACGAGCTGATTTTTACTCTCATCGGTAATATTTGCTTCTATTACTACCTTAGATTCGCCTTCTTTTAAATCTACGTCTATAACCTCTTCACATGAAGACAAAGAAATCAAACAAAAAAAAGCAAAAGTCCATTGAAATATTGTTGTTTTGTTCATATTGGGCTGATCTAAAATTTAAAGTTCCACGTAACCGAAGGTATTATACCAAATAACGATGTTTTAACTATTTCAGTTCTGGTCGGATCGTTCTCTTTCTCTTTAAAATCTATTGAATAAGCATTTTTACGATTATATAAATTATAAATTCCAAAAGACCAGCTAGACTGATAGTTCTTTTTTTGCTTTCCTTCTAAAGTTGCAGAAACATCTAATCTATGGTATGAAGGAGTTCTATAACCATTTCGTTCTGCATAATAGAATACTGTATTGTCTCCTATCTGATATTTCCCTTCCGGAAAAGATATGGCATTACCTGTATTGTAAACAAATGCCGAAGATAGAACCCATCTTTCGCTTGCCTGGTATATACCTACTATAGAAATATCATGTGTTCTATCTTGTTTTGCATTAAACCATCGCCCGTTATCTATTCCATCAAACTTTCTTTCTGTTTTTGATAATGTATAACCAATCCAGCCGTTGAATTTTCCATATTTCTTTTTCAGAAAAAGCTCCAGACCATAAGCCCTGCCCTCTCCGTATAATAAATCTGCTTCCACATTTTCATTTCCTCTCAAATCGGTACCCGTCTTATAGTCAATCTGGTTTTGCATCCATTTATGATATAATTCTGCCGAAAACTCATAATTGTTATTACTAAAATTATTGAAATACCCTAAAGCGATCTGGTCTGCAATCTCAGGTCTGGTATTGTTACTGCTCATGATATAGATATCTGTTGGCGATGTAGTTGTAGAATTAGACATCAGGTGCAGGTTTTGAGTATTTCTGGTAAAAGACGTTTTTATTGATTTATCTTCGTCTAATTGAAAGCTGGCAGATACCCGCGGTTCCAAATTCAGATAAGACTTAACTACCTCATTATTACCATAATATTTACTTTCTACAATATCACCATCTTCATCATAGGTATTGAAAGTTCCTTTTCCCAGCATCATGAAAGAACTCAGCCTCAATCCATAAGCAAAAGTAAATTTGTCGGAAGCTTTCCATTCATCGGAAACATACACAGCGCTTTCCAATCCTTTTCTATTCTCTATTTTACTTTCATTAATGCTAGAAGATGCGCTTGAAGTTATCTTTCCAGGATCTATAGTATGCCTGATTACATTTAGGCCAAACTTCAGATTATGATTATTTAACGAATATTGAAAATCTTGTTTAAGATTGAAATTCCTGATAACGGAAGCCACCTTAAAGTCATTACTTTCCATTAAACTTTCAATTCTATAGTCATAATTTGAATAAATGAATGACGTATTACCAAATAATCTGTTCGAGTATATGTGATTCCAGCGTAATGTCGCCGTTGCATTGCCCCAGTCGAAGCCAAAGGCATTCTTAACATACAACTTATCCCGGCCAAAATATCCCGAAACAAAAATGGTATTCCTATCATTTAGAATAAAATTGGTTTTAGCATTAAAATCGTAAAAGTAGAGCTTATTTCCATGCATTGTCGAGTCTGGAGAAAGTGCTAAAAACATGTCGGCATAAGTTCTCCTTCCACTCAACATAAAAGAGCTTTTGCCTTTAGATATTGGCCCTTCAAGTTTCACTTTAGAAGAAATTAGTCCGATTCCTCCTTCAACTGTATAATCATTTTTATTACCGTCATTCATCCTGATATCCAGAACAGAAGCCAATCGGCCTCCATACTGTGCTGGCATACCTCCTTTATAAACCGTAACGTCCTTAACAGCATCAGAATTAAAAGTTGAAAAGAATCCCAATAAATGAGAAGCATTGTAAACCGGCGCTTCGTCCAATAAGATTAAATTATGGTCTGTTGCGCCCCCACGAACATAAAAGCCAGAATTTCCTTCACCTGCCGAGCTAATACCCGGCAATAACTGAATAGTTTTAAGAATATCACGCTCGCCAAACAACACAGGAATATTTTTGATGTCTTTTACATTAAGTTTTTCTATTCCCATTTGTGGATTGGCAATATTTTCATTCCGTTTTTCTGCATTAACCACTACTTCCTGCAATTGTGTCGAAGAAATTAATTGAAAATTCGACTTGATGTCTTTATCTATTAGAATCTGCTGATTAACAGAAGTGTAACCTATATAACTGATAATAATCTCATAATTTCCCTTCGGAACGCTAATAGAATAAAATCCATAAGGATTTGATACAGTTCCTACTTGTTTGGTACCAACTAATTTAACGGTTGCACCAACTAAAGTTTCTCCGGTTTCTTTATCTGTAATAATTCCACTTATTGTATAGGCCTGTTGCGCCCTTACAACGGAAGTACTAAATAGAAAAGAATAGAATAGAAAGAGATGAGTTTTTTTGATGGTAAGAATTCTAAACATAAAATTAAGTAAACTGCTCTAAATAAATCTTAAAAGTAAACCAACATTACAACATTTATAATGACGATGCTTTTTGGAAATTGTTACAAACTATTTTGTCTTATTTTCCGTTAGTCCCTCTAAATCTGACAAATCTATTCTCAATGCATTTGCAGAAATCTGAATTTCACGAAACGAAAGAAACAAAGAAACCATTAATAAAAGCAGGCTAACTCCAAAAACATATTCAGCTATAATATTTAAATCGTAATAAAGCAAAAACATACACAGTACACAACAGAAAAAGCTTAAAATTCCAAAACCCTGCATATTCCTTATGAGAAATATCCGCTTTTTTAAATTCTCTATCTGGGCAAGTAATCGCCGTTCTTTACTTTGCAGATATAATGGTTTTATACTTCTTACCAAGTTCGCTAAAGCTAAAAATCTATTTGTATATGCCAATAACAAAAGCGAAATAGCCGAAAAAAGTAATGCTGGTGTTGTCAGTTCCATATTTTAGTAAATATTCAGGATAGTAAATTCTTTCCCGTTTAATGCGAATGTATCATTTATACGTTTATTCAATAAATTCTGCGCCAGCGGTGAGTTTATTGATATCGCTTTAATTGTTTGGTCTCCCATTTTAATTTCACCTATACCTGCAGAGATAAAAAGATTTCCTATTGAGGTTGACACTACAGCGCCTAGAGTTACCGTATCAGTATTTTCTGATCTTATCTTTAAAAAAATATCTTTTTGTTTCTGAATTTCAGAAAGCTGTCGTTCAAGCATATTAATTTCTTGTTGAAGCATCTCTCTTGATGTTTCATATTTATCTCCCATACTACTTTTAGTATCGTTGTTTGATGCTCTTAAATTAAATATGATAGACTTTAAATCTTCTTCTTTTGTTAAAAGTAATCGTAAGCCGGTATCTACTATATGTTTTTTATCGACAACCATTATAAATACAGGGTTTTAAATTGTACTGTCTGATGTATTTTGCATTTCAATTATGAACAACTTACAAAAATGCCAAAAATTAATGCTTTAACTTCTTTAAAACAGATTTTGTTCTGGATAAAAGTGCTGGAGAATTTGAAAGAAGATTCTGTTCCAAAATATTTCGGAGTTCACCTGCAATCCAATCTTCCTTTTTAGACAAATTACAAAGTACATCCATGCAATTGCATTGTATAGCAACTGGTGTTTCGGGATCTATTAACCAATCAAAGCTTCCTTCTATCAAAGTGTCTAAATTCTCGTGTTTGACCTGGTTCATAAACGATTGTACCGGCTGTGATATATGCATAGCTATTTTAGAATAAATTCTTTGAGCACTTCTGTTTTTCTGTTTGGAATAATCTCTCAAAAAAAGACGCTGAATATTATCAAAAGCACTTGGATAATAAACATATACATTTTCTAAGACCCATGCAGCTCTAAAAACGACCTGCGGATCATCATGCTCTAAAGATAGATTGTATATGTCTCTTATCTTCACGATCTTCCTGTTTACTTTAGATGCTAAATCTAAAATATCCTTTTTGGAATGATTTGATTTTAAAATATCTACCAGTTCTTGCAGTGTCAAAACTTTTATAATAAAGGATAAATTTCAGTTCTCTAAAATATCAATTTACTTAGTTATATTCCATTTCCGGTAGATTTAAAAATGAAAAAGCCTATCCGGAATGGATAGGCTTCAAAAGTTAAAACTTTAAATTCTTAAGCTTCGAAAGGAATTACAGATACATAAGATTTGTTATCTGCTTTCTTTTTGAAAACTACTTTACCATCTATAAGAGCAAATAAAGTATGGTCTTTTCCAACACCTACATTTTTATCTGCGTGATGTAAAGTACCTCTTTGACGAACGATAATGTTACCAGCAACAGCCGATTGACCACCAAAGATTTTGATACCTAAACGCTTGCTATGCGATTCTCTACCGTTATTCGAGCTACCCGCCCCTTTCTTATGTGCCATTGTTTATATCTTTATGTTAAACTGATGTTTAACGAGTTAACAATCGATTTTAATTTATATTGAAATATTTTCAATTTGTATTTTAGTGAAGAACTGACGGTGTCCGTTTTTCTTTTTGTAACCTTTTCTTCTTTTCTTATGGAAAATGATTACTTTATCTCCTTTTAAATGAGACACGATCTTAGCAGAAACTTTAGCGCCATTTACCGCAGGAGTTCCTACTGTAAATTTACCTTCATTCTCAACTAACAATACATTGTCAAATTCAACAGTAGCGCCTTCATCACCTTGTAATCTGTGTACAAAAAGATGCTGGTCTTTAGCAACTTTAAATTGCTGTCCTGCTATATTTACTATTGCGTACATTGTTAATAAGTTTTGTTTATTTAATTTGAGGTGCAAATATAAGAATTACATCCATTAAAACAAATGAAAATAAAGATATTTTCTATTGTTTCATTCTGGCGTCAGCCTCGTCAATACTCTTTTCTACTGTTTTAATTAACTGTAATGCAGCGTCTTTTAGTTTCATATTTTCATTAAAATCCGCATCCAGTTCTATTACCTTCTTTTTTCTTTGATAAGCAAATTCTAAATAATACCTTGGAGAATCGTCCTTTTTACCTAACATTTTCGAAGGCCAGTCCCAGAATCCCAGCTCTGCTGCTTTCCTATGCAAATACAATAAGTCGTCTTTATTTAACTTCACTTTCTTTCGCACTAACGAATCGCTAAGGTTAATATATTGATATTCCTGAGATTTAGAATTATATATTTTCTCATACTTTTCACCAATACCAGCTTTCAAGGTAATGTACTCAAATTCTGTAAACTTGTACGGTGCATTTTTTATCATTTTACCGTAGTAATAAGTACAGTAAAGTACAAAAGGTACGATAATGGTAATTGCTAAAAAGATCTTCTTTCCTCTGTTACTCATATTTTTTCTATTTCTGTGTGATCTGCATTTTTATCGAATTCACCTTCCCACTTAGCCACTACAACTGTCGCTAAACAATTTCCTAAAACGTTTACCGATGTTCTGGCCATATCCATTAATTCATCTATTCCCATAATGATAAAAATTGGCCAAACCGGCATTCCAAACGAAGCTGCTGTTCCCAATAAAATCACCAGAGACGCTCTAGGCACACCAGCTACCCCCTTGCTGGTTAACATCAATGTAAAAACTATCACAAGCTGATGTCCAAAACTCATTTGCATTCCGGCAGCTTGCGCAACAAATATAGAAGCAAGAGCTAAATACAGTGTTGTTCCATCCAAATTGAAACTATAACCTGTTGGCATAACAAAAGCTACAACCTTTCGTGGAACACCTATTCTCTCCATAGCTTCCATTGCTCTGGGCAAGGCAGCTTCCGAACTTGTAGTTGCAAAAGCAATAGAAATTGGCTCGGCCACAGCTTTTATAAATTTCTTTATGGGTACACCTACAATTAATGCAATGGGCAGCAAAATTAGCAGAATAAATGCAATGAGCGCAACATACAATGTCATTAATAAGTGAAATAAATTAACCAAAACTCCAACTCCCATATGTCCTACCGTATATGCAATTGCCGCCCCCACGCCAATTGGCGCAAAATACATGACTATATTGGTAAACTTGAACATAACCTCAGATAAGCTTTCTGAAAACTCAACCATCGGTTTTCTTTTACTTTCTGGAACAAGAATTAATGCTACACCAAAAAGAATACTAAAAATAACTATTTGAAGCACCTCTCCGTCTGCAACAGATTTTGCTATATTTTCCGGAAAAACATGTAAAAGCACATCATTAAAAGATTGAGCTTTCACATCAGGTAATTCTTCTAAAATAGCCTCCGGTTGCTTTATTCCTGCACCTGCCTGCGAAATATTGATTGCAGCCAGGCCTATAAAAAGCGCAAGTGTAGTTACAATCTCAAAATAAACTAAAGACTTCCATCCCATTCTGCCAACTTGTTTCAGATCTGAATGCCCGGCAATTCCATAAACCAGGGTCCCAAAAAGTAATGGCGCTACAATAGTCTTAATTAATTTCAGGAATATTTTACTCAGAACCTGAAGTTTAACACCTATCTCCGGATAATCATGCCCAATTTCAACGCCAATAACCATAGCAATTAATATCCAGGCCGTAAGTGTCTTTTTTCTAAAACCGAGTGTTATAAGTCCCAAAACACCAAACCATCTTGCTCCAACGGCGACCTGGTCGGAGATCGAACCTAAATTATAATGATGAAGAAATGAGATAATTGCTGCAACTGTTATAGAGAAAAAAATAAACAGTAAGCTTTTGCTGAATTTCATGCAGTATTTTTAAGTTTAGCAACAAAAATAATTAAATTGTGCATTTAGACAAATCGAAATGGAAACGCCCAAGCTGAACACGCTGAAGAAAGAGCTACAGCATTTATCAATACAAGAACTTACAGCACATTTAACCAGGTTGGCTAAATATAAAGTAGAAAACAAGGAATTTCTGAATTTTCTACTCTTCTACCAACATGATACAGACCAATATATTAACGAAATTAAGGGAATAGTAACCGAAACTTTTGACGAATTGCCTTATTCAGATTATTCTAAGATAAAACCGCTTAGAAAACTGGTACGCATTATTAATAAGCATTTGAAATTTGTATCTGATAAAAAACAGGATGCAGAAAAACTAATAATATTAAGACATAAATATAAAGAAAAACACAATAAAAGGACCAAGCAAAAAGCATTGCAAATCAAATTCATCAGGCAGTTTGTTAGATCGCAAAAAAGTATAGAAAAACTGGATGAAGATTTGCAATTTGATTACAACAAAGAGATGGAAAGTTTATTACAAAAAATTAAGGAACACAAAATATCTTTAGATTAATTTTTGAGTTGTTGTAACAACTCTCATTTTAACACCTCTAAATGTTATAATTTTTTATAAATGACCCAAGAGCAAGTCTTTAAAGAAATCTTTCAGGCCAATTCAAAAAAAATATATCATTTATGCTATGGTTATACTAACGATGAGGATAGTGCGAACGATTTGCTACAGGAAACCTTCATAAAAGTTTGGCAAAATCTGGATAAGTTCAGAAATCAATCTATGATATCGACATGGATATATAGAATCGCTGTGAACACTTGCCTTACCTACCTTAAGAAAGAAAATAGACAGCAAAAAGATGAACTGACTCCAAATATTATAGAAAACCACAAAGAAGATATATCTGAAAAAGAAGAACAGGTTAAAGTGCTTTACAAATGTATTGCACAACTGGAAGAAACAGACAGATTGATTATCACCATGGTGATGGATGAAGTACCCTATCAGGAAATAGCAGAAATATCAGGAATTTCTGAAGGGAATCTTCGGGTAAAAATACATAGAATTAAAAACAAGCTTACCGAGTTATATAATAAACATGAAAGACTTTGATTCATTATTAAATATCTGGAATAGCCAAAGAACTAACCCAAATATAGATTATAAAGAGGTTATCGCTAATTACAAAAAGTCCAGGAACGTATTT
The DNA here is from genome assembly GCF_040392825.1 of Pseudopedobacter sp. Lineage (NCBI taxonomy): Bacteria > Pseudomonadati > Bacteroidota > Sphingobacteriia > Sphingobacteriales > Sphingobacteriaceae > Pseudopedobacter > Pseudopedobacter sp. The sequence goes on along the minus strand of NZ_JBEBVH010000093.1, from coordinate 2,431 downwards.
AGAAATAAAATATGGATAGAGCTTTTATTGATGTTATTTGCTGCAATATGTATTGCCCTGGTTTGGATAAACACAGATTTCACATATCTGACAACACATTTAGCTATTTTTATCATAGAATGCTGTTGTATTTTTTACATATACAACCAAATCAAAAGCTTAAGATCTCTGGGAAGCGACTCACTTCTCGAAAAACCAGAAAAGCATATCCAGTTTGTAAAAGATTTCCGTAGAACCAGATATAAGCAAAATACGTTAAACTATTACATTTACTCTTCGGGAATCGGAATTGCAATGCTGCTCTACTTTATAGAATTCTTCAATCACCTCGATTCGGTTTTAATTGTCGTTGCCATCGCTTTCCTTATCGGATGGTTTTTAATCACATCATTCTTTATCAGAAAAGTGTACATACAGAAAGAAGAAAAAAGATTTAAGGAAATGCTTACAGAACTTGAACGGTTACAAAATCAGCTTTCAGCAGAATAATAAGAGAATTTAGTTAGAAGTCGATAGAAATGACCATAATGCTAACAGGGTAAATTTGGATTCCAAAGATAACCCTGTCAGCGTTTTATAATGAGCAGTTTTTACTTTTGCAGTTCCGAAAAATGCTTATAAAACAAAGGAATAGTTTCGATGCCTTTGTAGTAATTAAAGATATCGTATTTCTCGTTGGGAGAATGAAGGTTATCGCTATCTAACCCAAATCCCATTAGTACCGTTTTTATATTTAACTCCTCTTCAAACAATGCTACTATAGGAATAGAACCTCCACCTCTTGTTGGAACGGGAGCTTTCCCAAATGATTCTTCTATTGCTTTATAGGCCGCCTGATAGGCAGGAGAATTTGTAGGTGTAACATATGGAGCACCACCGTGGTGTTTGGTTACTTTAACCTTTACGGATCCAGGAGCTATATTTTCAAAATGAGTTTTGAATAAATCTGATATTCTTTCCCAGTCCTGCCCAGGAACCAGACGCATAGAAATTTTGGCAAATGCCTTAGCGGGCAATACGGTCTTTGCCCCTGCGCCTGTATAACCGCCCCAAATTCCGTTAACCTCTAAAGTTGGCCTTGTTCCTGTGCGTTCTAAAGTTGAATAACCTTTCTCGCCCCAGACCTCGTCTATTTCTAAATCTTTTTTATATTCTTCCAAATCGAATGGAGCTGCATTAAGTTCCTCTTTCTCTGGCTGCGTCAATTCAACTACACCATCATAAAATCCAGGAATCGTAACATGATTATTTTCGTCATGCAAAGAAGCTATCATCTGACAAAGAATTGTAGCCGGATTAGCTACTGCACCACCGTAAACTCCAGAATGCAAATCGCGGTTAGGTCCTGTAATCTCAACTTCCATATAAGACAATCCTCTTAGACCAGTTTCGAGAGATGGAGTCTCCATACTGATCATCGAAGTATCGGAAATCAGGACAACATCTGCCGCTAACCTTTCTTTATTTCCCGCAACAAATTTACCCAGATTATCAGACCCAACTTCTTCTTCCCCTTCTATCATAAATTTGATGTTACAAGGAAGATTATTGGTATTCATCATGGCTTCAAACGCCTTTACATGCATATAAAACTGACCTTTATCGTCGCAGGCACCTCTGGCAAAAATTTTCCCGTCACGAACCGTTGGTTCAAATGGAGGTGTATGCCACAATTCTAACGGGTCCGCGGGCTGAACATCATAATGGCCATATACAAGGACTGTTGGAAGAGCCGGGTCTATAATTTTCTCTCCATACACTATTGGATAGCCCATTGTTGGACAAACTTCTACACTTTCGGCACCAGCATCTTTCAATTTCTGAGCGACAAAATCAGCAGTAGCTAAAACATCGTTTTTATATACAGGATCTGCACTTACGGAAGGAAATCTTAATAAGTCAAAAAGCTCGTTCAGGAAACGGGACTTATTCTCCTCAATATAGTTTTTTATAGATTGCATAGTTTTCAGTATTTAGACAAATATAATACTTCTAAGAGGAGGATTGTTTTAAACATAAAAAAAGAGCGAATTGTTACATTCGCTCTTTCTCTTACAATTGTATAAAACAATTAATCATAATCCCCTAAATCTTTTCTAGGACCACCTTGAAGATTATAAGGTAAAGATTCTTTTTTCTCCGGTGCTACTTCTGATTCCTTAGTACAAGAAGTTGATAAAACAGTTCCTAAAACAACTAATGCTAGTAATAACTTTTTCATATTATATATTTTTTAAATGTTTACATATTTTATTATTTAACAATATTAAACACAAATATTTAAAAAAAGAAAATAAAACAAACATTTATATAAAATATAATAAGAATTAAAGATTTATTTTTAATCAAAAATTAATATTATTATTATTTACTTTTTGATGAAAATTTTAATTATAATAGATACCTTAGAAAACTATGTAGTCAAGAGATG
>NZ_JBEBVH010000092.1:0-13632 GCF_040392825.1 Pseudopedobacter sp. | reverse complement strand
ACAGATGCTGTGAGTCTTACAGAAGGATTCCCAACAGTCGCAGATGTACTGCCCTGCTGTGTTTCTCCGCTAATATCTGTAACGTCGGCAGTTATGTTATAGGTGAAAATTTCATCTGTAGCCTGAGGCATAAAACTGATATAAAATGAGCCTTGTTTATCTGTTTTTGTACTGTCTGTATAATAAATTTCTCTTTGACCAGTATAATATCCACGGTTTTTAAATACGGTATAGGTAACTTTGGCTCCCTGTAAATTATAACCAGCATAGCTTTTGGCAATACCGGTAATTTTAATGGAGTCTTTTTGAGTCAGTTTTTCTGTAGGAGGAGAAAACTGTATGAAAAAAGCCGGCCTTTTATATTCTTCGATTTTAAATGAATGCCTGTGGTTTCCTATCCTGATGTAATACATACCGCTTAGCAAGCTTTTCGGGATTTCAAATGAACCACTAAAAGTCCCAAATTCATTGGTTTTTAATTTTACTTTTTCGAAAACAGACAGACTGTTCCTAAATGTTATCTCTACTTCGTCTCCTTCACAAACTTTTGGGTTTTCTGCGGAATTGATGTATTTGATACCCTTGAAATAGATGGTTTGTCCGGGGCGGTATATTTCTCTGTCGATAAATAATGAGGTTTCGGTTTCTTCCTTGCTGGTTTCTCTGTTATGTTCAATCAGGAAATAAATAGCTGAGTTATATAAGACATCATTCTTTAACCTCAGTTTGTAGCTATGGTATTTGTCTTTCTGAGTAATGAAAAAGCCATTGTTATCCGTTTTCCCTTTGGCTAAGATCTCTTTTGAAGTAGAATTGCTACTACTCTCGTGTTTATAAACAGTAACAGAAACATCTTTTAAAGGGGAGCCTGTAGTTCTGTCGGCAACTCTTATTTTTTGTTTTCCATTTTCTGCCTTTGAAAGGACTGCCATGTTGCTAATGTTGAAATATGCCAGTTTTATATCTTCCTTTTTAATGTCTTCGTATTCAAGAACAATAAAGTAAAGACCAACAGGTAGTGGCTCAATTCTTATTTCTGTAATGTTCTGCTTAAAATTATGCTGCTTTGGCAAATCCAACTTTACGACCTTATAATGTTTTCTCTTTTTCAGGTATCCTAATGCCGCTTCCCTGTCTGGATTCCTACCTTGTGTTAATGGAAAGATTTTTTCCAGATCATCTTCATTTAATTTATAAATAGTGTATTTGGCCTGGCTTACGTTTTTAAAATCTATAGTAGCTAATATATTTTTACCGGGAATAGTATTTACCTCAAGGCGTATATTAAGTTCTTTCTTTTCTAGCCTGAACAAACGAACTTTGGCATTTTCGGAAGCATTGCTCTCAGGAAATTTCTCAATAATACTTTTATAAATAGCGTAAGCAGCGGATTCTTGCTGTTTTCGCTCATAAATGAGCGCTTTTTCGTAAAGAACATCTGCAATGGTCGCAGATGACGGATATTGTTTTTCAATATCACTTAGTGCTTTTAAAAGTAAGGAATCTCGATTTTTAAAACCGATATAATAAGATGGAATATTAATAAGACGGTTTAAATATAAATCAGCAAGTGCATCTGCATGGTTCTTTTTATGGTGAAATTGATATAGATTCTGATAAATACCAATAGTTTTTTTTAGTAATGAATCTGTTTCCGAAAAGACGACTTCCTTCGAGTTGTAAAAAATGTAGTTATTATCAAAAAGAACATCTTCACTGATGGTTTTTCGCGTATTAAAAACGTTGAGATGCGACTCCTGACTATTGTAAAATGCAAGTGCCCTATGGGCTAATAAATCGTAAAGCGAAGGCCTGAGGTTCTGGTTGACGTTGTCTTTAAGGACCAGAGCATATTCGCTTATAGCAATGTTTTGCAGAATTTCTTTTAATGCTACAGAAGCATCATATAGATTTGAGATTTTTCGGGTAATAGTCCTGAAATCCCAATTTCTGAAATCGCTTTCTTTTTCGATGCTGTTTCTGTTGCTAATCTTATAGCGATTTTGTTTATAATAGTTCCAATATGTTTCTGCCAGAACAGATTGCAGAATGGCTTTTAAGGGAAAAGCGGCGTTCTCAGTCTCCCTATTAAGGACTTCTATGTTTTTTTCGAGATTCTTTTCTGTTTGAGCAGTTAGATTCAGTTCGTAAAGGATAGCGTTCAGCCTTTGTATATCATTTTTGTCGGCAACGGCTAGTGCTTTTAACTCGTGTACTTTTTCTAATGCAGATTTGGGTAGGTCCTGTGTTATCAGCGAGTCAATCTGTTGTTGAAGCGCGCTATACTTGTTTTGGGCCGAGGTATAGGTGTAGGTCAAAGAAAACAAAATTAAAAGTAAAGCCGAACGATATTTTAAGCTCATAATGGTTATGATTTTTTTCTTAAGATAAAATTACTGTTTTTGTAGATAAAAGCAAGATGTTCATAACTCGGTATTTCCAAGCTGAATAATTATCCCCATTTTTGAAGTTCAAAAGACCGTAGCGAAAACATGAAAGTAGTTATAGCCGAGAAGCCATCAGTAGGAAGAGAATTAGCCAAAGTTTTTGGAGCAACCACCAAAAAAGACGGATATATTGAAGGCAAAGGATATTCTTTTACATGGGCCTTCGGCCATCTCTTGCAATTGGCTCCGCCACAAGAATACGGTTTTTATGGCTGGCGGAAAGAAAACCTACCCATGTTGCCACAGAAGTTTAAACTTTCTATAAGAAAGGTAAAAACAAAAAATGGCATTGTTGAAGATCCGGCTGTAAAGAAACAGTTAGATACCATCAAAAAATTATTTGATGAATGTACGGAGATCATTGTTGCAACGGATGCTGGGAGGGAAGGAGAATTGATTTTCAGGTACATTTATTATTATCTAAAGTGCAAAAAGCCATTTCGCAGGCTTTGGATTTCATCGCAAACAGACGAAGCCATAAAAGACGGTTTTAGAAATCTGAAACCCGGAACAGAATACGATACTCTGTTCAACTCTGCTCATGCCAGATCACAATCAGACTGGCTGGTTGGAATGAACGCTACACAAGCTTTAAGTATTTCTGCCGGAAACAAAGCTGTTCTTTCTTTAGGAAGAGTGCAAACACCCACTTTGGCAATGATCTGTGCCCGATATCTGGAAATCAAAAACTTTGTTCCGAAAATATACTATCAGGTAGCTATTCAGCTGTGCAAAGACGAACAGTTTTTTAAAGCCATATCAACAAAGAACTTTGATACCAAAGAAGAAGCAGAAGCTGTTTTAGCGAAGGTTCTAGATGTTGAATCTGGAAATCCGACAGGAGGACATATTAAAAACGTAGAAGGAAAAGCAAAGAAAGAACCACCCCCGTTACTGCATGATTTAAGCTCTTTACAACAGGAGGCCAATAAAAAGAAAGGCTATACAGCAGATCAGACTTTAGGTATCCTGCAGAATCTGTATGAAAGTAAGTTGGTGACTTATCCAAGAACTGGTAGCAGATATATTGGAGATGATATCTTTGCTACTGTCCCCGACTTAATTGCTAAATACAAAAGCCATAATTTTTTCGGTAAGTCGGCAGAGTTTTTATTGGCAAACAAGCTGAATAAGCGTAGTGTAAACGCAAAAAAGGTAACAGACCACCATGCTGTTTTGCCAACAGGAATAGATCCGGGATACCTGCCTGAAGACAAACAGGCTATTTATGATATGGTTGTGGGTAGAATGCTGGAAGCCTTTCATCAGGATTGTATTAAAGAAACAACTAAAATTTCCATAGAATCGGGTAGTGATTTTGTAGCCAACGGAACAGTTATAAAAACAGCGGGCTGGCGTTCAGTTTTCAACGATCCGGATGACGAGAAAAAAGACGCTTCAGAAAATGCAACTCTGCCAAAAGTAGACAAGGGCGAAGACCTTCCGGTAACAAAAAAGGCAGTGGTAGAAAAGCAAACCAAGCCAAAACCTCAATATACCGAAGCAACTTTGCTGAAAGCACTGGAAACCTGTGGAAAGGAAATAGAAGATGAAGAGTTGCGTTATGCAATGAAAGATAGCGGACTGGGCACTCCAGCGACCAGAGCGTCTATTATAGAAACTTTAATAACCAGGGAATATATCTCCAGAGAGAAGAAGAATCTAATTCCAACAGCTAAAGGGCTGGCGATTTATGAAGTTGTTAAAGAAAAGAAAATAGCACAGGCAGAATTAACCGGGCAATGGGAGAAAAGATTAGAGGAGATCAGGGGAGGAGCATCTGTTCTTGATTTCAAAAATGAGATTATTGATTATACCAGAAATATTACCCATGAATTATTGGTAGCAGGAGCAGGCCTGGAAAAAATGCTGGTTACCGGATAGATAAAAATACAGCAACAATTTATTGCGTTAAGAAAAATTCATAGTTTAGCGTATAAATAGACCAATAGCCGAAATGTACCTCAATAGTTTCTTTATTTCCCTGTTTCTCTCTTTTTGCATTGCAGCAAATGCTCAAGACACCACTTTGGTTCAATTAGATTCTTTTATAAAGCAGAAAGATAAATTCGATCAGGAAAAAAGAAAACGTATAGACAAGCTTGAAAACGATCTGCAAAAATTAAAGGAAGGCGATCTCGAAAAAAAATATAACACCTACCTGGCCCTCTACGAAGAATATAAAACATTCGATTTCAATAAAGCCTTTGAATTTTCCAATAAACTGGAAGAAGTCGCGGCGCTTCAAAAAGATTCCGTAAAAATAGCCTATTCAAAGATGAAGAAAGGCTTTATATTACTGTCTTCCGGAATGTTTAAAGAAACGTTTGACGCCCTGAAATCTGTGAATGCAAATTTTCTCACAGACAGCATGCGGGCAGAATACTATTTTCTAACAGCCAGAAGTTATTATGATCTGGCAGATTACGATAAAGACCAGTATTTTTCTCCGCGATATGTGGAAAAAGCAGGGTTGTACATAGACTCGGCCGGTTATTTATGTAAAGCTGACTTTTATAGGTACCGCTATTTTCAGGGGCTCAAGAATCTCAAATTGGGAAATATAACCCTGGCGTCTGATATTTTAAACAAGCTACTTTCCGAAGAAGATTTATCTTATAGCGACTATGCCGTTATCGCATCCACGTTAAGTGATATCTATATCCAGCAGAACAATACTCAAAGAGCTATTTATTTATTGGCAAAAGCTGCTACTGCAGACATAAAAGCTTCTACAAAAGAAGCTGCGGCTATGGTTAACCTTGCGCAAATCCTGTATCAGAAAAACGATGTTAAAAATGCCTATACCTTTATCAACGCTGCCATGGATGACGCTAATTTTTATGGTGCCAGACAAAGAAAAGTACAGGTAAGCGCATTGTTAAAAGTAATCTCAGGAGTAAAAGTCAATTCAGTAGAAGAACAGCGCAGGGTATTAACACGGTTTGTTTTAGCCCTTGCGGTGCTTTCTCTTACTATTATTGCATTTGCCATTATTATATACAGGCAATTAATTAAACTGCGCAAAGCCGATAGAGTGATCACAAAAGCAAACGAATCTTTAAAGCAGACCATCGTAAAGCTTAATGAAGCCGATAAGATTAAAGAAGAATATATAGGCTATTACTTTAATATCAATTCCGAATACCTGGATAAACTGGCCTTGCTAAAGAAAAGCATTGCCAGCAAGCTGGAAAAAAAGAATTACGATGATATCAAGATTGCCATAGAAAAAATAAACCTGCATAAAGAGCGTGAAAATCTTTACCTGAGGTTTGACAAAACCTTTTTGCAGCTATTCCCAAACTTTGTCGATGAAGTAAACAAGCTTTTTAAGGAAGAAGACCAGTTTATTCTCTCTTCAAATCAGGAGTTAAATACAGAATTAAGGATTTTTGCCCTTACCAGAATGGGAATTACAGATAATGATAAAATAGCCCATATTCTGGATTATTCTGTAAATACAATTTATGCCTATAAAAATCGTGTAAAGAATAAATCTATTGTACCAAACGACAAATTTGACGACTATTTAATGAAAATCAGAGGCGTTTAACTCCATATTTGATTAATATTTTTAAAGTGCCTTGTTTTGTTTAATTTGTTGTTTTTCAGTGTTTTGTGTGTTTGTTCGCTTTAATATTTTCTATATTTCACTAAAAAATATTGCTTTCCCTTTTAATACAAGCTTTCTTTGTCATGTCTCGGAATAAACCGGGTTTAAACCAATTTTTTAATTAACCTAAAATCATGAAAACAATTAGAGCATTGCTTCTTTTGTGTCTGGTTTCTTTATTCTTTTTACAATTTGGGTGTAAAAAGCCAGATGATGGTTCTTATGTAGATCCAATAACACTTTACGAAAAAGTAAAAGGCGAGTGGAAATTAAACGACATCTCTCAGGTAGATGAAACGGCAAAAGTTGCAGGAATATCTCCAGATGAAATTAGTCTCTTTAGTCAGTTTGGATTCGAGAATTTAACGTTGTCTTTGCAGGTAGATGAAAAAAACAATCCCACTACTTATTCGGTAAGCGGAGATGCTCCCGAATTGTTTCCTAATTCCGGTTACTGGGATTTAAGCGCTTCTTTTCCTGCTGCAAACGGGACTGCTCCGGTTATCAATTTATATTCAGATCAGGCGAAGACCGATTTACAGGCCCAGCTGAGCGTAGTATCCGTTCCGGGAGCAAAAACAGAAATGGAGCTAAAACTAACGCGTAAGTCGGGTGGAGTGGCTTTCGTTTCATACAACTACAAATTGACCAATGTCCAATAGAAAACCAAAAGAACCATGAAGAAATTTTTATACATCATGTTAGGATGTCTGCTTTTCTCGGCAGGCACTCTAAAAGCGGCAACAACAATTACAGATCCAGATAAAATTTGGACAGTTCCCGCCGTATACGCAATGGACGAAGAAGTAACCTGGTATTTTGATTTTGCAAGTGCCAGTCAGGTAGGTGATGGTGAGGCATTATACATGTGGATCTGGGCACCCACAAATCCAACAGGCGCTCCCGTTCCGTTGCAATATAAAGGAGATAGAATATGGGCGATAACCATGACTCCGACTACCTTCTTCAATATGACCGTTCAGCAGTTATTTGATAATAAAGAGCCGTTTTATTTTCTGATAAGAGATTTGGATGCCACGAAACTGACCGGAACGCTATCCATTCCAAAAACCGATTTCATTAAGAATTTTACCGAAAGCGGAAAGATTATGGATTTTGCCCCATCAGATTTTCAGATAGGAGGAACATTAAGTATTCTCTTCAACTCTAATCTGGTAGAAGGCTTTAATCCGGTGTCTTCAACCGTACATATGCATGGCGGTTTAAACGATTGGGACAAAGTGCAGGGATTTGATGCCTGGCTGCCCGAGATAAGAACAAAAACAGCCTTTAAACATTTAGGCAACGGTATCTATAAAAAAGATTTAGTACCACAAACTTATTTCGGTGTAAGCGAAGATTACGATATGCAGAATATTGTCTTTGTCATAGCTAAATATAACGGAAATGATGCTTCACCAGATTGGGCAGGAGCTTCACCGGATTTCAAGATTCTGGCTCCCGGTGTTCCGGAACCGCCACCGGCAAAACTCTATTTTTTTCCATTAAAAGTTAGTCTTAGCGACATATGGACCATTACAAGAGAAAATAACAATCGTGGTCAGAGATTAGATTATACCATTACCGGAGGAGCAAAAACGCTCTCTGGCGAAATGGAAGGAACCATGGCCAGACAAAGGGTATTTATCAATCTAGCCAAAGAGTTTAAAGGGATGCAAATAGATAAACTGCATGTATTGATAAAAGATCAGAACGGGACAACAATACACGATGGCGATATCTCATTGGCAAACATAGACAAGCCTGCTAAATAATTATCAATTATGAATCTCAAGAATTTATCTAAATATATTCTGATACTTATCACGCTGATAGGAGCTATTGGCGAAGGATATGCACAAAGTTCAATTACCGTTACAGGAACGGTAACCGACAAAGAAAAGTTGCCGTTAATTGGTGTTGGTATTGGCGGAAAGTCGGGCAGAGGAACTCAAACCAATGTAGAAGGAAAGTTTACGCTTACAGCCACAGAAGGCGAACTGCTTACATTTTCGTATATCGGTTACAATACCATTCAATTGCCGGCAAAGGCAATAATGAATGTCGTATTAGAAGAAAATGCGGTAATGCTGGAAGCCGTTCAGGTAGTAGATGTAGGTTACGGAACCATGCGTAAGTCTGACCTTACAGGAGCAATCTCCTCTGTTTCAGCAAAAGATTTACGTCAGGGAGTAATTACATCTGCAGAACAGTTATTGCAGGGAAAGGTCGCCGGTTTAACCGTAGTTCAGCCTAGTGGCGATCCAACTCAGGGATCTTCGTTAAGACTTCGTGGAGGAACTTCGCTTTCGGCAAGCAACAGCCCGTTAATTGTAGTAGACGGAATTCCGGGAGTAGACATGAACACGGTTCAGCCCAATGAAATCCTTTCTATAGATGTGCTGAAAGATGCATCAGCCGCGGCTATTTACGGATCCAGAGGAGCAAACGGAGTAATCATTGTAACTACCAATAGAGAAAATGCAGGAAAATCTATGAATTACAACGGCTATGTTGCTGTTGGTAATGTCGCGAAGAATTTAGACCTGTTGTCTGCAAACCAATGGAGAGCTTATGTGAGGGAAAATAATATTTCGGGAGCAATAGATTATGGTGCTGATACTAACTGGCAGGAAGAATTGCAAAGAACAGCTGTTTCAAACTCACACAACATCTCTTTTACCAACGGAGGAAAAGATGGAGGTTATAGGGCATCTATCAGCTATCTGAATTCAGAAGGAGTTATCAAGACAAGTGCATTGAACCGTTTATCCGGAAATCTATCTGCTCACCAAAAAGCCTTGAATAATCGTTTAAAACTGGAAGCCAGTGTTTTTGCAAACCGGGATAATTACAATCCGGTAGACATTGGAATTTACGAAAGAGCTTATAATCTCAATCCGACACTTCCGGTTATGCAAAACGGAGCTTACACACAAATAGGCGGAACAAACAGCAACAATCCTGTAGAAGTATTGATGAACAGACAGGATGATCAAACCAGAAAAAGATTATTGGGCTTTGCAAAAGCAGAAATTGAGATTATAGAAGGATTAAAAGGTGTAGTGAATACTTCCTACGAATACAATTCGCAACAAGGGCGATTTTTCTGGCCATCTTATTCCTTTAATGGACAAACAGATAAAGGCTACGCAAGAAGAAGCACTGGAGATTATACCAATTCTCAGGTAGAAGCCTATTTAACCTATGATAAGATATTCGATAACATCCATCGTTTCAACATTACCGGAGGTTATTCTTACCTGATTAACACTTACGAAGGTTATGGTGCAGAAAGAAGAGGTTTCGACTCTGATTTGTTCGGATACAATAATCTGGCTGCGGGAAGCGATTTCCGTATGGGAGATGTCTATTCTTACAAAGGAGAAGCTAAGCTGATCTCTTTCTTCGGAAGAGTGAACTATGTTTTGAAAGACAAGTACATGCTAACCGGTACATTGAGAAGGGACGGATCTTCGCGTTTTGGAGATAACCATAAATGGGGCTTATTTCCAGCGGTTTCTGCCGCATGGAGAATTTCTGAAGAATCGTTTCTGGCAAATAGCAAAGATTGGTTAAACAATCTGAAGCTGAGAATAGGTTATGGTATTACAGGTAATCAGGATGGCATAGGCGAATATAAATCCTTATCATTAATGGGAACCGGAGGTGGAGCATATTACGACCAGGCTACAGATTCTTGGAAACAATCTTACGGAATTGTACAAAACCCAAATCCCGATCTGAAATGGGAATCTACTGCCCAAACAAACATCGGATTAGATTTAAGCCTGTTCAACAGGTTTAATGTGACCGTTGATGCCTATATCAAGAAAACATCAGATTTACTGTATACCTATGACGTTCCGCAACCGCCATATCTATATGATAAAATGCTGGCAAATGTTGGCGATTTAACTAATAAAGGAATCGAATTTACGCTGGGAGCCAATATCATGCGAACAAATGATTTCACGTGGAACGCCAATTTGGTATTAGCTCACAACAAGCAAAAAATAGATAAACTGTCAAATGATATTTATCAAACCGATGCCATTTCATCGGGAAATCTGCATGGTTTAACCGGTATGTCTGGTGTGTACACACAAATCATTAAAGAGGGCTATCCGGTTGGAACTTTTTGGGGACCTAAGTTTTTAGGATTCGATGAAGACGGAAAGTTCTTATTGGAAAAAGATGAAACAGGAGCAGTAGTCAACCAATATTTAGGAAATGTACAGCCAAAACTAACTACTGGATTTGCCATGTATTTTGCCTACAAAAACTTCGATTTAAATATTGCCGCCAATGGCATGTTTGGACAAAAGGTATTAAATGCGCAAGCTATGAATATCAGCTATCCAGGACGTTTGCCGGGATACAATGTGCTGGATTCCTGGCTGGACAATAGTCATATTACCGAAGGTCCGGTGTTTTCTGACTACTGGATAGAGAAAGGGGATTTCTTAAGACTGCAAAGCTTAACACTAGGTTATAATCTTCCGATTAAAAATGCATGGTTTAACAGAATCAGACTATATGCAACCGGAGAAAACCTGTTTGTAATCACCAATTATAAAGGTATAGATCCGGAAGTAAATATATCGGGATTAAAGAGTCCGGGTATCGACAAATCTGTTGGAACAGCAAACGATGGCGATAATTACTATTATCCGCGTTCCAGAACTTTCTCTTTCGGTTTAAATCTATCGTTTTAATACATTAAATGGGACTAAACATGAAATCAACATCAATTATAACTCTTGCGCTTAGCGCTTTATTGCTAAGCTCCTGTACAGATTTATCAGAAACACTTTATGACAGAGTGGGATCTGCCGATTATGGGAAAACACCGGCCGAAATAGAAACCATTGTAGGAAAAGCGTATTCTTCATTACGCGGAGGTGCTTCTGATGGCGTAAATTTCTATCCTACCGGAGAATTTGTATTCTTTGTTTCCTCGATATCTTCAGACGAATGTGTAATACCTACCCGTGTTGGAGGCGATTGGTACGATGATGGTGTCTATCTGGAACTGCAAAAACACACATGGACACCTAACAATCCAAAGATATGGGCGCCATGGAAGTATTGCTATGGTGGAATAGCCGCAACAAATGCGATCCTTTACCAGGTACAGCAGTCCGGATTAAGTGAAGAAGCCAGCAAACCCTTAAGAGCCGAGCTTAAAACTTTAAGAGCCTATTATTATTATAAGCTGCTAGATATGTATGGAAATGTGCCTATAGACACATCTTATGTAGTCAGTCAGGCACCGGGGACTTCTCCCAGAGCAGATGTCTATAAATTTGTCGAAAACGAGCTTTTACAGAATATTGCCTATTTACCCCAAAAAGCGTACGGGCGGTTTACGCAGGATGCGGCCAATTTACTCTTGGCAAGGTTGTACCTGAATTCGGAAGTATATATTGGGCAAGCCCGTTGGCAAGATTGTCTGGATGTCTGCAGCAGAATATCCGGGCAGTTATCTACAGACTATTTTGCAAGCTTTAAACAGAATAATCAGACTTCGCCAGAAATTATTTTTGCTATTCCGTACGATAGCAAAATGGGAACAATAGGAAACTATCTGGCATCCATGACCTATCATTATGAACAAAAATGGGCACTCTCCGCATCGGGAAATTACCAATGGTGCGGTAACGGAATTGCCGCACAGCCAGGTTTATATTCAGCATTTGAAGAAAACGATATCAGAAGAAAATCATTGCTGATAGGTCCTCAAATAGATTTAAGAACCGGATCAACCATTATTATGCCGGCTTCAGGAAATCCGTTAATCTATACAGAAGAAATATCAAATGTAAACGAAGCACTTCAGAATGAAGGAGCAAGGCTTGCGAAATATGAAGATAAAGCTGGTGATGCCTGGGAGCGTGATTATGATATGGTACTGATGCGATATGCCGAAGTTTTGATGATGCAGGCAGAGTGTAATGTAAGATTGAACAATCCGGCTGCGGCTCGCCCATTTGTAGAACAAATTCGTACCAGAGCAGGATTATCAACTCCAGAGACGATAGATTTAGCTTTTATTGATAGTGAACTAAGAAGAGAATTTGTGTTTGAAGACCATCGCCGTACAGACAATATCCGTTTTGGGACATTCTTTGGAGCATGGTGGGAAAAACCGGCTGATGCAGCAGACAAGCATACCGGAATATTCCCTATTCCTCAACAAGAAATCAATAAAAATGGTAAGCTCGCGCAAAATCCGGGATATCCAAGGTAATTTTTAAACTAAATTATTCGCCATGAAACTAAAAGGGATTGTGATATTATTGTGTGCGCTCTTCTCCTCCTGCAAAAAGTCGGGAGGAGATTCAAATCCGCCAGATAATGGAAAAGAGATAACTGTTTACGAGCCACAGCGGGTCAGTAAAACTATCGACAAAAAGGTATACGTACATTTAATGCCCTGGTTTGAAGATAAAACAACGAATGACCAGGCAGGGAAATGGGGGCAGCATTGGACTATGGCCAATAAAAATCCAGATATTACAGATGGTAACGGAATCCGCCAGATTGCAGCACATTATTATCCGTTAACAGGGCCTTATGCTTCCGGAGATCCTGATATCATAGAATACCAATTGCTCCTCATGAAATTGTCGGGAATAGACGGTGTGCTGATTGATTGGCCTGGAATTACCAAACTGTATGATTATCCTTTACTGGTTAGGAATACAGAGAAATTTATAGAACTTATTGGTAAAGTGGGGCTAAATTTTGCAATTGTCTACGAAGATCAGAATATCAATATTGCCTTCAATAACAACACAATTACAAATAAAATAGGCACTGCACAGGGCGATATGACTTATATGGAGACAAAGTATTTCAAAAATTCCAATTATATAAAAATAGACGGAAAGCCTTTGTTGCTGGTTTTTGGTCCGCAGACATTCCAGTCAGAATCCGAATGGACACAGGTTTTTGCGCCTTTGAATACCAAACCCGCTTTCTTCACCCTGTGGAACGAATCTAACGAAGCCGGAAAGAATGCTTCGGGAGAATTTGCCTGGGTGTATAAGAACCATCTGGACGATTTAAACGGATTTTATAGCAAGACGTACAGCGGAATAAAAATATCATCAGCTTACCCAGGGTTTCATGCTTTTTATCAGGAGGGAGGGTGGGGAACCAATCCATTTAAGATAGATGTTAGTTTACAGACATTTTCCCAAACGCTTGATCTGGCCTTACAGAGCAATGCGCCTTATATGCAGCTGGTTACCTGGAACGATTATGGAGAAGGAACGATGATTGAGCCTACACAACAGTTCCAATATGGTTTTTTGACGATTTTACAGGGCAAGCTAGGTGTTCAGAATATTAAAGAAGAAGACCTTAAAGCTGTTTCATTATTATACGAACTAAGAAAAAAATATAAAACAAACACCGGGAAGAAAAAGAACTTAGATCAGGCTTTTTACTACTTCATTTCATTAAAGCTCTCCGAAGCCAGGTCTTTGCTGGAAACAACAAAATAATAGAGAACCTAACATCAGTTTATACATTATGTCGATAAGAAAAATATTGGCAGGG
>NZ_JBEBVH010000091.1:0-13741 GCF_040392825.1 Pseudopedobacter sp. | reverse complement strand
TTCTTTGTAGGGAAAAAAGAGGTACAGGCTATATCCCCAAAAGGTCCCAATTGCTGCCCTTTAAAAGCTGCACCTGTAGATTGTGCGCAGTCTTCTATTAAAAACAGGTTATTGGCCTTTGCAAAGGCGGAAATATTGTTCAAATCTGCACACTGCCCATATAAATGAACCGCTATAATAGCTTTTGTATTGGAGGTAACCAACTCCTGTAAACATGTAGTATTAATTTGAAAATAGACAGGATCTACATCTACTAAAACGGGAGTTGCACCAAGCAGCATGACCATTTCTATAGCTGCTGCATAGCTGAAGGCTGGCAATATTACTTCATCACCTTTACCTATTCCCAACGCCATAAGCGCTATCTGAATAGCATCGGTACCATTTCCACAGGAGATTACAGAAGTTACGCCTAAATATTCAGCAAATTTTTGCTCAAATTCCTGAACGGATTTGCCTTTGATAAAATCACCACGATGTAAAACCTCTTGTATCGCAACATCAATTTCTTCTTTCTGCCGTTGATACTCAGAGGGTAAATCTATCATTCCGATTTCTCTGTATTCTCGAACCAAGGAATTAGTTTATAATTGTTTTATAATCAACAAAAATAAAAAATCTATTTTATAATTTTTAGTGGTTCTTTTAGCCCGCTTACGCTCGCTAGTTCCATTGTTATACTTCCAACAATGACGTCACCTTGTGCTTTTACCGGTATTCTATTTTCATCATCCGTTATCCACAAATAAAGTCTGCTGTTTTTTCGAAAAATGCGGCCTGGGGAAATAGAGGGGCTAAACTTTAAACAGTTTACTTTCCCCTGACTAGTCTTTACAATTTCTTTCCCTATATACTCTATAGTCAGCGGTGTCACCTCATCTTTCAGGAAGTATCTTAATGTAAATTTATCTCCAATTCTTACACCTGACAGATCTAAATTACGGGCAAAATAATATGCCGAAACTAAATCGAAAGTTTGGCTTACAGGCGATGTAAAGCTTCCTTTGCTACCTACAATCTTTTTTTCATTTTGGTAAAAACGAACCTTATCCGTTCTTCTATAATTATCTTCTCTGATATCTTCTGCATATAAATAGGGTACATATGTAGTTTTATCTATATAAGACTCATATTTATTTCTTACTTTAAAAAATATGTCGAAAGTACCATTGGTTTTTCCCTGCGCTAATAAATGATAAGTGGGTTTACCATTGTATTTAATATCTGTATCCAGCACTTGCAGGGTTGCTTCTGCAGCAGTTATAAAACCATATTTTAATTTATACTTGAGGGTTTCACCTGTTTCGAATGATGAGCTTTTTATATAAGGCAAAGATTGGGAGAAACCATTAAAACATGCAATAAGCACCAACGCGAGGGAAATTAAAAAAAACGATTTCTTCATAAACTAAACTTATACAAAAAATAAACCAAAATCAATCTTTACGCTTAAATAATGGTACTGTAGAACAAGGCTCGCCGTACATTACACTTTTAACAACGGGTTTCAGCTTTGCTGTAAGTGACACAAATGCTGATGTAGGAACAAATATATCTCCACATCCTTTTATAACAATTTTTTGATCTCTAAATTGTTCGATGTCTAAGTTATTGATTGCCTGGCTAAATAAAAAATTTTCTAACTCATCTAAATCTCCAAAATAAACGGTTTGTGCATATTCTGAAAACTTAGTAGCCAATAACATGTAGGCCCATGTTGGTACAATGGCATCTGTAGAACAAATGATAGCTATATGCTTATCCTGATATTGAGACCAATCATGATCTTTGACAAAAGTTCTAAAATCTTTTTCTTTAAGCATTAGCCCATGAAATAGGTTATCTTTTATATCATATAGCACCCGTTCTCCATCTGGCCTGATAGAAGCGAGATCATAGGAAACCAACCCGCTTTGTGCTACTTTATTTACAATGTTTTCTTGAATGTCCATAATATACTAAAATAAAAAAACCGGAGTTTGGTTTTACCAGACTCCGGTCATAATTTTATTAAATTTATACACTAATAAAACTTAGCTCTTAAATCCTTAATTTTTGATTTCTCTTTTAATACTTGAAATACTGCTCCATCTGCCTGAGTTGACAGATTTTGAGCAAGAGTCTCTTTTGTCTTAGCTGCATTAGTAAAAGGTGCCGGTTCTGTAAATGCTTTTACGGAATAAACATAAACCCCTCTGTCTCCTACAATAGATTTAGAAATTTTATTTAGCTGAGAGCCAAAGATCGCTCCAACAACTTTATTTTCTTGTGAATATCCGGGAATAATAGGGTTTGCAAAAACAATATTCTCTACATTAGAGGTAGAAACCCCCAATTTCTGAGCTACCTGAGCAAGATTTGAAGCACCGGCTAATGCTTTATCTGCTTTTTCCTTCAACATTCTTCCTTTTACAAGATTAACAACAGAAGGCTCGATAGTTTTCTTTACTTGCTCTAGTGACAAAGTACCTTCTGGCTTAATCTCTGTTAAAACGGCAACTACATACTTGCTTCCTACAGTAAATATTTCATTAGAAATATCTCCTTTATCTGCCTGGTACGCCCAACGTACAATACTTCTAGCATCATCTAATCCTGGCAGACCACCTTGCAATGGAGTTACATCATCTGCTACAAGTTTAACCGCCCCTTGTTTTTGTGCTATTTCCTCAAATTCTTTTTGATTTTTAACACCTGCAATAAACGACTGTGCTTTCTGATACGCTGCTTGTTCTGTTTGGGAACTAGGTGCTATTTGTTTATCTACAACTGCAACTTTAACAACTTTTGAAGAACCTATTTGCTTTTGGATTTCAATTACGTGAACACCAAACTGGGTCTCGAGAGTAAATATTTGTCCAACAGACCCATTAAATACAGCTTCTTCGAATTTAGGTACCATTGCGCCACGAGCGAAAGTTCCTAAATCACCACCAGAATCTTTAGAGCCATCTGTTCCAAACTCTTTGGCTAGTTCTGCAAAACCTGCACCTTTTTGGATTAGATTTTTAATAGAGTCTGCTTTTGCCTTCGCTTTGTCTACACCACCCTCGGTTGCAGGGTTAATTAAGATATGACGGGCTTTAACAGAGTCGGGACTTATTCTTGCATCTACTAATTTGGCTACCTTATAAGCTCCGTTAGAGATATACGGACCAAAAACAAAACCTTTAGAAGCGTTAAACATTACTGAATCCAAAGCTG
The DNA here is from genome assembly GCF_040392825.1 of Pseudopedobacter sp. Lineage (NCBI taxonomy): Bacteria > Pseudomonadati > Bacteroidota > Sphingobacteriia > Sphingobacteriales > Sphingobacteriaceae > Pseudopedobacter > Pseudopedobacter sp. The sequence goes on along the minus strand of NZ_JBEBVH010000091.1, from coordinate 10,537 downwards.
GCTCAAGAGTTCCCTTCTTCTGGTAAACGATTGGCTCTTTTGTATCTGCATTGATGCTTACATACAAAGAATCATTATCTGTTGTTCTTAAACCTTCTGCAATTTTGTCAATTTTAGCTTTAGCTTCAATTGTATCTTGTTTTGAAGGAGAAGCATCGAAAACTACATATTCGAATGTTCTGGTTTCAGTTTGATTTTTAAATCTGTATTTATTTTTCTCGTAATATTCTTTATAATCCGCATCAGTCAACTTCACATCTGCGTCTTTTACAGAAGCAAAATCCAATACCAGATAATCGAAGTTAACCAACCTGTTTTTATTGGTATATTCATCTTTTGCATCTAATGAATTCGCATAAATACCATTTCTTATTAGCGCAAGATATTTTTGATTGCTACGCTCGTGTAAGATGCTTTCCTCCAGAGAAACCCACTGTGCTTTCAATTGTCCGGTAGGCTCGGTATCAGCACTTTTTCTGGACGAAATAGCATTTGCCCGATTGAAGGCTCCAGTTTGCGGATCTGCAAAAATTTGCTGCATCTGCGGAGACGGATTATCAAACATCAAATCAAACAACTCTGTATTGCCTACAGTTAATCCTAATTTTTCTGTTTGCTTTTCTAAAATAATACTAGAAGTCATCTGATTCCAGGTATTTTCTACAATGTAAGATTGCATTTGAGGATTTAAATTACCCATTTGCGCTCTAAATTGTTGCGAGTTTTGGTCTACTCTGGCATTAAAATCCTGGTAAGATATTTCTTCACCATCTACTTCTCCTATTTTACCGTTGGCATCTGCGATAAAACCACTTCCGCTTCGGATGGCATCACTTAAAAGAAACGCTACAATTGCTAAACCGATAGCTATAATAATGATAGCTCCAGCCCGGTTACGCAAAAAACTCATAATTCCCATATGATTCTTCTATTTTTATTTTTAGAGGGCGCAAGATACAAAATCAAAGTTGAAAGTTAAAAGTACATTTTAAAACTTAACTGCAAATTTAACTTACAGATCTCTAAGTGGATAGAAAGCTTTTAAAAGACGTCTTAATTGCCTCCTGCGCTGTCTATATCTGTATTAAACTGTATTGGTCCTGCTCCCTGTTTTATTTCGTAATAACTAAAATCTTCTAAAGCCCAAAAACTGGTTCCCGAGATGGTTGCCTGGTCTGTCACAATAGTTACCAGCGTATTTGAATAAAATTTCTTTGTATTCTCGTCCCAAATCAGTTCTTCTGACTTAAATGTTTTTCCTTCTGCATTCTTTGCTACAACATTTTTCCTCAACTCTACGGTTTTTTCGTTTTCTTTCCTTAGTGCATAATCCGAAACAACTGTACTGCTTGGCTTTAAATTATCGTCATAAAAGACAACATCTATACCCTCAGGCATTTCGTAATAAGGATTTTTGGCTTTGAAATACAATAAGACAGGAGCTTTTAGCTTGGCTTTTACCTTCGCTGAGTCGCTATATACGATTTCGGCGCCTTTTGTTGTATCTACCTGAATTTCGCTCTGCAGATTTATTTGTTCTACTTTTTTAAGGTCGCCACTTCCACATGCCGCTATTGCATATAAGCATAATCCCGTTCCAAAAAACCTTAAAAGTCTAAACATAATTAGTCGTACTTATATTTTTGGAACCATCTGTCGTTAATGGTAAATCCAAGCGAGAAATTATAAAAATTCTCTTTAACCAGACCTGGTTTTAAAACACCTCTTTGACCAATCTCTGCAGCAAAGTTGATCTTATAAAAAGCAGACCTATTGGTTGAAGCAACTAACGGAAACCCCATACCGAATCCTATACTTTTCTTATCAATGTCTGTTCCGTTTACTTTAACGTAGGTTTTATCATAATTAACTCCTAAACGATAGTCTATTAAAGCCAGATAATTTGTTACCGCGTTTATATTTGGAACAATCTGCCCGCCAAAAGAAAACCCCATCGTTTTGCCCAAATTTTCCGGAGCATTGGTTAGTCTGAAATCAGACCAGTCTGCCATTCTAAAATCAGCACCAATTAACCATTTATTTACTTTTCCAAAACTTATTCCAAAATTATGATTCATTGGCAAATTAACCTTATGCTCATTGTCTTCAACATATCGTACAGTGTCTGTTCTGTAATCCGAACTGCTGGTTACCACATATTCGCTTGTCAATGTGTTATAATTATTATTCAGCTTAGATTTCAGACCTGTTGTGTAACCTATTGTTAATCTGGATTTCTCTCCAATAGGGGCCACGTATTGAAATCCTAAATCGAAAACTAAACCACCAATACTATTATTAATATCTTTTTTTGAATTGTAGAAGCCAATATATCTACCATGGTATTCTATAGCTGTGGATTCTTTAAGATTTCCAAAAATGTAGGACGCATTAAAGCCAAAATTAAAATTCTTCCCTACTCCAAAACCATAACCTATATAAGCTCTGGACAAACCTCCTTCGCCTTTATATACATGATCAGCAATAATAGCATCTCCCGAAGTAGTTTCTTGCCCAACATCAACACTTTGTCTAAACGAATATCCTAAAACACTATAAGGCAGTATACCGAAACTTAAAGCCGATTTTTTGGACACTGGAATAGCAATTGCCAAATGAGATAAGTTCGCATTAAAGCTATTCTCACTAAGATTGTCTCTCTTTAAAGTCTGGATATTTCCTCCTATACCAACATCAAAGGCGGTAAGCCTTATTTGAGAATATGATGCAGGATTTGCTATATTGATATTGTTGTATACTCCGGTTGTACTTATTCCATATGCCAGGTTTCCCATAGAAGTATTTTGAGGGAGATAAGTTCCCTGCAGATTTCCTACTCCAAACTTAGAATAAGGAGAATTTATAGTTCCTTGAGCTTTTACGCTACTCCACGAGGTAGCAAGCAACGCAATTGCCAAAATGTATTTCTTAGTTTTTCTTATCATCTTGATATCTAACAACTGTATTTAATCCTATTGGAACCAGATTGGGTTCCATTAAGATTTGGTGCGCAAAGATGCTATTTTTCAATCTAGTATCAAAAAATGATGCATCACCACCGCAAAGTATCACTTTTAAATCGATATTATTTTCGTTATATTGTTTAATGTAGCCCTCCACTTCAAACAAAATGCCATTCACCACACCGGCTTGTAATGCCTCTGTAGTGTCTGTTCCAAACAAAGAATCAAATTTCTGAGTTGATTCGTAATTATCAATTTCGGGAAGTTTTCCTGTAAATTGATGCATAGCTTTAAAACGCATTTTCAGACCTGGAGATATGGCCCCTCCAAAATATTCACTTCCTGCATTTACAAAATCAAAAGTAATGCAACTTCCAAAATCAATAACCAATACAGCCTTGCTCGGATAAATTTGTTTAGCCCCGATAACTCCCGCCAATCTATCTACTCCCAGAGTATTCGGTGTTTTATACTGATTCAAAACAGGGATATTGGTTTTATAATTAAAATAAATCACCGGCACTTCGGCAATCTGATTTGTTTCAATATCAAATTCTTCTCTAACAGACGAAACAATTATCTTTTGTACCTGATATTCTTTTATTAATTTTTCTAGTTCAACGATCGAAAAACTGACTTTACGTTCACTATAAATAATTTGGTCATCGGAAAAAACTAACGCTTTTGTGAATGTATTACCTATATCAATTACCAGATTACTCATTAAACAGTTTTTGGTTCCAATATGCCCTATCAACAAAACTATTAAACTTTTAAATGCTTTTTATATTGTAAGCGTTAAAAAAAGTTAAAGCATAGAGTTATATAAACTGAAAGTATATGATAAACACCAACGTTAATAAGAATAAGGTTTCATAAAACCACCTTTTACTTGCCGTAACGAAATAGTAAGAAAGTATTGTGGCTATAGGAATTACACAAACTAAAAAATGATTTAATCTAAAATCCGATTTTAAATAAAAAGCCAATACGCCAATTATGAACAGATTAAACAGGAAAATAAATGTCTTTCTCACTTGTATATAACTTTTGAAGAAATTTTCCCGTAATTGTATTGTTCCTAAAATAAGCCCCGCAGCTATTGGAAATAACACGATGTAATCTAAAGGCTGCACCTTAACAAAAACAGGCAATACTTCTGTTAAGGGTTTCCATATGGCTATGAAATTTGATAATTGATTGTTCCAGAAATAATAAACAGCTAAAAAGAATATAATGACCAGATATCCAATTAAAACAGCACCCCACTCCCGCCAGTTGAATGGCCTGAAAATGATTAAGGCAATCCAAAGTGTAAGTAAAAATAATACAAAGGGGAAATAAATCACTGTGGCAATGGCTGTTACCATACCCAGATCGAACATTGTTGAGATCTGACTACTATCTTTATAGGATGCTAAAATTCTAAACAGCAGGAACAGCAGGAAGAAATTGCAGATTAATGGGGGCGAAAGAAAAAGAAAAGGTGTGAATACCGAGGAAACGACCACATAAATTAATGCTGGTATAAATGTGACTTTGTTAATAATATTATATTCATTCAGAATCCTGTTAAAAAGCAATGCTTGAATAAACAATACGACACCGGCTAAAAATATATTTGCCTGTGGTGATAAAATGGATTGATCTGGATGTTGTAACAACAAGCGATTTCCTGTCTCGGAAAAACCACTGTTTATGCCTTGGGGGAAATCAAAAACGAATCCAAGTCTCAGGACATAAATCACCAAGAAAAGGAGAATAACATTTAAAAAGTTTAGATTTCTAAACTGTTGAATCATGCTGCAGACGTGATATACTTAAGAGGACAATAATAAGCATATTAATGACCATTTAAAAGTATCTCTTGATGTCTGTTCTGAAATTTTGTTACAACTTCTGAAATAATTGATGAGGTATGATCGGGAAAATCTACATGAATGGCTCCTTCATTGTTTACCCAGTTAGCCAGTTTCGAAAAGAAGTCTTTTTTAAGATTGTTTACTACCGTTATCCCCATCTGATGAGCTGCTTCTGCATTGCAAACCTGTTCAAATTGATCCCACATAGGTACCAGAAGTACTTTTTTGCCCAAATACAACGCCTCGGCCGGGGCTTCGAAACCTCCGCCCGTTAGTAAACCAGCACAACTTTCCAAACTTTTATTATAAGTTTCGTTGTTAATAGGCCTTACCCAAACATTACCGTATTTATAAGGTGTTTTCTGATGCTTGCTGAAAACCTCCCATTTTACATGTTCCAATTGGTGGAAATACTTTAATAAAAATTTATCATCTACCGCAGGCAAATAAACTGTATAGTGGCCTTTGTTGTAAGGATTTAGTTTTCTTATCTCTCCCCTGATAACTGGTGTATGAATGAATTTATCGTAACTTGAAAAGTGAAAACCTACGTGATGTGTTGCAGGCGCGTAATATTTAAGAATCTGTTCTGCAAAAAAACGCTTTTTCTCTGGTCGGGGTGTTTTTTGGGACATAAACGATGCCTGATGACTTAATGCTACGCTTTCTTTTTTCCTAATCTTACAAGCCCATGCTGTAAGTGGTTCAAAATCATTAACGATTAGATCGTATTTATCTAAGGGAATAGACATCATATCTTTCCAAAACCGCACTAAATTAATTTGTCGGATAGTTTTCCAGTAGTTTATTCCGCCATTTTTACCAAAAACATAACTAAATCCGTGAAATTTATAGGCTAACTTTTGTGGTAGTTCTACATCTGCCTGCGTCCCACTCACCAAAATATCCAATTCTCCATATCTTTGTAGCAGCGGAATAATTTCTTTCGCTCTGCTTACGTGACCATTACCGGTACCTTGTATGGCATAAAGTATCTTCATTTCTATCTTAGGCTCTGCAATTTTATAAAATCCTTTTTTGCTAATCAAAATTTAAGAAGAATATTTAGTTTCCTATGTGCATCAGCTTATGCAGCAGACTTTCAATATCCATTTTATCTTTTAAATTTTCCTGCTCTTCTTGCCGTCCATGAAAATCCTTAGCGTCATAAGTATAAATATTCCAAACCCCGCTTCGATATTCTAAAGCGGTAAGACTTTCTACCCAATCTCCGGAATTCAAATAGGTTACTTTACCATTTGTACTAGAAACTTCTTTCATTTCTGCCTGATGGATATGTCCACAAATTACATAATCATAACCTTTTGCTATAGCAATATCTGACGCCGTCTGTTCAAATTTATTGATAAACTTTACAGCCTCTTTAACACTGGCCTTAATCCTTCTTGAAAAACTATATTTTTTCTTCCCCATTTTCACTAACAGCCAATTCACTAAACTGTTCAAAAGAATTAAAGAATCGTAACCAATTGCCCCTAGTTTTGCCAGCCATTTGGAGTGTTGCATTGTTACGTCAAAAACATCCCCATGGAAAAACCATGCTTTTTCTCCGTTCAATTCCAGTAAAAGCTTATTGGCTAGATGCAAATTTCCCATACTCGAATCTGCGAACTTACGTAAAACCTCATCGTGATTTCCTGTTAAATAATGTACAGGGATGCCTTCGGATGCAAATTTCAGTATTTTTCTAAGGATTTGAACATGCGATTCAGGAAAATAAGATTTACTGAATTGCCACATATCAATAATATCCCCATTTAAGATAACCTGCTTAGGGTTTACGCTGCTCAGATAATTCAGCAGTTCCTTGGCATGACACCCGTATGTTCCGAGATGAACATCCGATATCACTAAAATATCCAGTTCTTTCTTAACCATTCTTTACCATTTGGTGATGAGCTATCACTTTTAAAGGTAATTGTCTCACCTCTTTTGTTTCCAATTTAGAAAGTAAAGATGATCTGAATATTAAGTAAAGATGAAGTTTATTACAGCATGGATTTTAGTTCTGCCAGACTATTAATATGGATTTCTATATCTTCCGGTACATCCAGATAGTTAGGATTAAAATAAATAGCATCCATTCCGAGTTTTTTTGCACCACGAATATCTGCTTCTATACTGTCGCCAATCATGACACTTTCTTCTACTATTCCATTAGCTAAACCGAGTGCATGTTTAAAAATTGCCTTATCTGGTTTATTAATTCCAATAACTTCAGAAATTATGATATTTTTAAAATAGTTTCCTATTTCAGTATTTTTTAATTTATACTCTGTAGATTCTTTAAAACCATTGGATATTAAATGTAGATTGTATTTAGCAGAAAGATAGCTAAGCACTTCGTGTGTGTCTGGAAAGAGATTTGTTTTTGTGGGACAAACTCTCACATAATCGTCTTCGAAAGCAAGTGGAATTTTGTGCTCCTCTATTCCTAATTCTATAAAAGTTTTCTTAAATCGGGTTGCCCTCAGTTGATCTTTAGAGATATTTCCCAAATGATACTCTTTCCATAATTGATGATTATTTACGGTATAAGCTTCTATAAATAAATCTGCAGAATGGAGCCCAAGATCTTTTAAACGATATACGCTATATAGCTCATGAATAGTTTCTTCTGCGTTTTTATCAAAATCCCATAAGGTATGGTCTAAATCGAAAAATATATTTTTGTATTTCATGTTTTGCCTCACCAATCCTTCTCTGAAAGAGAAAAGTTGAACAGTTGTTTTATGTTCTGTACTGCAAAGATTAATAAATAAACGAAAATATAGCTTTTAAATTTTCCTTTCCATTATCATAGCAATTCTCCAATCTCAATATTGGGTCCTCCACACTAAATCCTAAATTTTCTCTCCATATGCCAGATCTCCGGCGTCGCCCAGGCCTGGAACGATATAAGCTTTAGAGGTCAGTTCTTCATCTATGTCCCCTATCCATAATTTTGCATGAGGAAGATTGGCTTTGACATGAGCTATTCCTTCCTGACTGGCGATTACAGAAACGATATGTAGCTCTTTAATTTTATATTCACCTAAAAGTTCTTTACAGGATAAAACCATACTTTGACCTGTGGCCAGCATAGGATCAGAAACAATAACAATTTTGTCTGTTAAATCCGGAGAAGAAACGTATTCTGTTTTAATGATAAAACCTCCTTGCTTTCGGACTTTTCGATATGCTGAAACAAAGGCGCTGTCGGCATGATCAAAATAATTGAGCAATCCCTGATGAAGTGGTAGACCTGCTCTTAAGATAGTTGCAAGAATAGGCTGATTGGCCAGCATGTTTACACTGCTGGCTCCCAGTGGTGTTTCTATTTCAAACTCTTCATATTCCAGTGTCTTACTAATCTCATAAGCAAAAACTTCCCCAATACGTTCCATATTCCTACGGAAACGCATGCTGTCTTGCTGAACTTCGATATTTCTTAGCTCAGACAAAAAATGATTGGCGATGTTATTTTCCTTTACCAGAACAAACATGGTCTAATTATTTTCTGTTTTACATGCAAACTCCAACATCTCAATATACACATTTTTCCAGTCTTTCCATTGTCCAAAATCACCAACAGACTCATTATGCCACAGACTGATAAATGTCCCGTTTACCTTTTTTACATTTTGGATCAACTCAAAAATTTCCATTTTTGCCTGCTCTGCATTCAGTTGTTGGTATCTCTTTAAAGTCTGATCCATAACCACTGTAGGAAATATCTTAAGTGCTGTAATTTCTTCTCTGCCTAAATCATACCAAAAAAAAGGCGTACATGTTCCTGCTCTAAAACCAGGCTCATCTGCAAAAGCCATGGTATAATCTTCTTCTATTCCATTATCTAAAAGGTTCCGATAGGTGACAGGTAAATTCAGCATTAAATAATGTTGCCTTGATTCCTTAATTACTTTACCAACAATAGACTCTAAAGCTTGTTTTTCTTTCTTTATTTCTGAGGAGTCCAGATTTGACTGAAACGAAGGATGTAAGCCTAAACTTTCCGGATCCAATTCAGAAATTAGCTTTTCAAACGGTTTTTTATTAAAGTGAATTGGATTATCTAATTGATGCTTATTCCCCATCAACAAAAAGTAACGTGTTTGCAATCCGTATTTTTTGTCCCATTTTTTAACATCAGTATACACATCAAACGGGTCTCGGAATAAAAATTTAAAGTCAAGTTTCAGGCTTAATTTTATGGCTTTTAATATTTTTCTATTCCAGCTTTCTGAGCGAAAATAAAAAGGCATGTCGATATCTAACGTTGGCTGAAAATTAAACTTTCGTTTTTTATATTCAAGCGATGGATACCTTTCTCGTAATAGTTTCAAGAACATATAAGTCCATTCATCTATAACAGGACGTTTAAGAAAACCACATTGATAGGCTAAAGATTGTTTCCCGTGAAACCTTCCGTATTGATCTTTTTCTTCCGAGACATATTCTTCGTAACGGCTTATTAAATAAAATGCGGCAGAAAAAATATCGAACGGTAAATCGCCAGTGGTTGAGAATGGAAGTTTATAGCCATCGAAACAATAAAAATTTATAGTTTGTTTTTGAATATAAGATTCTGTTAAAAGACTTTCTTCTTGTATAAAGATTTCGTTTAGCAATCGCTTTCGTCCGTAACTAAATTTTGGTAATTCACTCTTCAGAAAAACCTGTTCATTATCTGTGCACTGGAAAGTCAACCCCAGTATCTCTCCTATAAGAAACTGAAAAATATAATTTTTCCTAGTAGAAAGCGTTTCGGTATAGATTAAAAGACTCATTTATTATACGAATATAATTATTCGAAAGGGAAATCTTATTTTGGATTTTTGTAATAGTGCTTTCAAACAAATATCGCTTTAACTTGTTAAGATATTGATATTTACATATGCCAGTAGCATATCATAAGGTTCAACAATGGGGATTTGCCCACCGTGGCAAGTCCCTTTATATTTTCAACTTTTAAAGATATCTTCTTCTTAAGAGATTACTCCTATTAGTAATCACTACTAAAAAAACAATATCAGTACATAGAATTTTCCTACTTTTACTAATAAATTACAGTAGATGCAAATATAATATCCCTGAACAATACTTCTTTTCAAATTAAAGCCATAATAAACTCTAACAACAATTGATGTCAAAAAGACTTTTTCAAATAAAAGCAAGCTATATAAAACAGTATCTTATCTTTTGTATCTTAATACTTATTCTTATTATTCCCAATTTGTTCTATCTGTTTTATTCTACAGACTTAAAGGGGAATCTGGTAATGAGTGTTTCATATATATGCTTATCAGCATCAGTTCTACTGCTACCATTAACTATCTTCAAAGTAAAAACTTTCTTTAAGGTAGGTTTCTTTTTTCTTATATTTTCAGCAATAGAAATCGGATCTATTAAAAATTTAGGCACTTCTATAAGTGAGGGCTTTTTAGAAGCTATCTTTAATACAAACATTCAGGAAACTCATGAGCAAATATCGGCAAACGTAGAGATTATATTGCTGGTTGTGGTTTTGGCAATTATATATTCTTATTTGTTATCCCATCTTACTATCAAATCCATAAAACCGAAATATAAGTATACAATTATAGGCATCTTTATTTTTCTTAATATTGGTTTGATTTTGAAAATGTATATGATTCAAAGAAAATCAGACAGTCTATGGTTAAAAATAGAGAATACATTTATAGTTACGGG
>NZ_JBEBVH010000090.1:0-13858 GCF_040392825.1 Pseudopedobacter sp. | reverse complement strand
GTGAAGATCCAGTAGTATTTACAGGAACTAGTTTTCTTGGTCAATCCGCAGCATATCCGGAAATTTTTAATACTTTCAGATGGGTAGTCACCAATACGGTTGAAGGTGATAAAACAATAAAATTCCAGTACAGAAGAAAAAATACACCTACAAGTGTACAGTCATATGTAGATATATCTTCCACCACATTTGAGCAAGGGAAAACATATAATGTAGAAATAATCTGTAATAATACAGACCAAACACAAGAATTTATGTTAAATGCGATCTCTGTTAATATCAACTCAAGACGGACGATGGTTGTTGTTGATGGTAATATTGTTGCAGTAGAGGATTTGGCAAGTGCAGCTAAAGACGATCAAATTTATTCAAATGTTATGCCGGTTAATAATGTTATTAATAGCTTTGCTTTTGCAGGACATAAAGGCTCAGGTACAGTTACTCCCGATTCAGAAATTACCCTAAGCAATATCAGCTGGAATTATGTAAAGCCTTCTGTTTTGCCTGTTAGTTTTATTTCTTTTACTGGTAAAAACACAAGTGAAGGTGTTCAACTAAACTGGGAGACAGCCAGTGAGGAAAACAACTCTCGTTTTGAAATTTACAGATCGAATGATGGTCAAACATTTTCTAAAATAGGATCTCTGGCCGGTAGCCTAAATTCTAATCAAATTAACAGTTATTCATTCATAGACGATTCTCCTTTTCAGGGAGGAAATTATTATCAGCTTAAACAAGTTGATGCGGATGGAAAATCCAGTACATACGCTAAAACGGTGTTTGTAACAAACAGTTTTGGAAAAGAAGAGTTTAACGCTTTTGTTTCTCAGGATAAGCAGATTAATCTTAAGATTTTTTCGGATAAAAGCGAAAGAGTTTCGGTGTGTCTCACAGATGTCACAGGTCGGGTAATCTATCAGGGCGGTACAACTTTAAGGCAAAATGAAAATCGTATTCAGCTACCATTAATACCGCTGATTCCAGGTATTTACGTTGTTAGTATGGTTAATGAAGATAATAAGGCAAGAACAACGAAAATAATATTATAGTCGATACCCAATATAGTTGAAATGTATAAGAAAAAGTTTTTTTTCAGAACCTTTGTTTTATTAATGACCTGTTTTTTTATAAAGGAGGGTGTTTATGCTCAAAGTAGAGATAAGGTGTTAGTGCTCGGGGAAAGTGATAAGTTAACCAGCCTGGTAAATAAGCTGAAAGCAGATTTTGATGTCGCTTTTGTTAAAAATGCTGAAGACATAGCGGCTAATAACTTTAAATTACTTATTCTGGCTTCAGAAAACACCGTTGATGCAGCTTACAGAATTCCGGTACACGAGTTCTTAAAAAAAGGTGGTAACGTTGTATTTTTAGGGAAAGAGACTTTTAACTATAAGCCTGATTTCCAAAATGGTACGTTGCTCTCTGATTTTAAAAAAGATTTTGAAATTGTATGGCCAGAAAGGGATTTTAAAATAGCGTCAGTAGATAAACCAGAGATAAAGACCTATGAATGCGCCACCTGTAAAACAATAAGTTTTGAAACCAAAAATCGGGGAATGAGAGATGTCCTGTTAGGGTTGAGTGTTAAGAATAAAGCATCGAAAACAAAGAATACTCTAAACTTCAGAGCTAAGGGAAGCCATTTTATGGATCTGTTAGCTTTGGAAATAAAAGATACAAAAGGGAAAAAATGGTATTCTTTTCTGCCCGTATCTCCAGACTGGGAAACATATTCTGTATCGCTGGCGGATTTTATCCCTGAGAACTGGAGTAATGGTGCTCAGGCTTATCCTTTGTTAGATCCTTCAACGGCGGACTCATTATATATCGGTCTTAATTCGTCTACTGTATGGAAAGAAAAAGCCATGGGTTTTACTTTAGGTGATATTAAAATAGGGGAGAACAGAAAAAACAGTTATCAGCCATCAGCTTTATTACAAACGTTAAGATATCCTTTTCAGACAATAGGGATAAAATATCCTGAATGGATCATCGATCCTTTTTTTAATTATAGAAAATTGGATCATGTTAATCTTATAACAAAAGGAAATTTCATTTCTCAGGTGTCTGTTCCTGGTACATTTACAGAAGTTTATGCCTTGCCGGAGTTTTTTTATGAACATCCGGTTTCTACATCTGGTACCGATACCAAAAAGACTTATGACAATAAGGAAAACAGAGTTTCCAGAAGAGAGCAACTATTAGTCGATAAAAGCTCGGGCGCTGTTGTAGGAGAATTTATACAGTTTGCTAACGGGCCATATAAGTTAGGATCTATCAGTTCTTTAGGTGTAAATATTTCCGAAATTCAAGCTAAATCCGGAATAAGTGATTTAATAGCCAATCTGATTAAAGAAGTTGCAGGTAAGCCACGTATTATCAGCGTAGCTGTAAATACAACAGAGAAAAAAAACAACAATTCGATTTATCCGCTTTTTAAAGTAAACATTCAAAATGTAAAAAATCAAATCGTTAAGGGCAAAATCGAATTGCTTATTAATAATGGAGTAACCAATACCCTGGACATTGCGCTTGTTCCAAATGTGAATAAACAATATAGCCTGGAGCTAAAATCGTTACCGGCTAATTTTTCCCTGAAAAACTTTGTGTGGAAGGTAAGATTGACAACAGCAAATGGTATGGATGAATTAACTGATACTGTTGATGTCGAAAAAGCTATGCTGGCATCGTTTAAATTTCTGACAAACGCTCAGAAATTTTATCCGGACGGCAGGTTCTCTAATCATTATTTTGGCGATGCTTATGGAGTAAGGGCTATGTTTGCCTATATGGATTACCTGAAACAAAATCCACAGGCAAAGTCCAAATACCCGGATATTTGGGCAGGATTTTCTGAAAGTGACATAAAAAACAGTGCCGAGAAATTCTATGATATGCTGGTCGCCAGACAAACATCATTTGGCGCTTATCCAATGGGTTATTCTGAGCATGCTGGTGGATATAATGTTGCTGACGGTGGGCAAATGGCTTTATCTATAATGCAGTCTGCCAGATACATTTCTGATGTAAACAAAAAAAACAGTTATATCAACTCTGTCGTTAAATTTGGAGATTGGGCAGAGGAGTATTATATCACTCCCGAATTATCAGCACAGCTTAAGATATCTCATCCGGAAGAATACAAAAAAGGCCAGGCACTTGCGGGACTTTATGGTTTAGGATTATCGGGAAAGCGGAAACAACAGACCGGACCATCGTGGGTACTGGCAGATATTATTGCTGCCCAGATATTATTGTCAAAGCAAGCGAATACAGCAGCAGATAAAAGCAGGTTTAAAGCTATCGCAGAAAGAAATTCAAGATTTTATGTGAAGGGTAATTATAATGCAGTTGGATATTATCAGGCAGAAGCGTTGTTCTGGATATATTTAACTACACATGGACAAGATTTAAAAGAACTGATTAAAAATAATTTAAAAGAGACGTTTGTAGAGCCTCTTTTAAAAGGTATAGAAAACGATATGTTTTTGCTGGGAGGTAGGGCAACATTAAAAGCCTTACCATTAATTTATTATCAAAGGTATATTGAAGATAATGAAGATATAAGGGCCGTATTATTTAAATACGTCTGGAATTTTGCAGCAGAGCACAGCTCGAGCTCAATTTATAATACTGCAAAAATTTTTCCTAAGGCTGTTCATGGAGAATCTTTAGCTACATCTAAATATGCTGCATTAAGTAGTCTTTGGGCGATAGAGCTTATCAAACCAGGAAGTAGTTTAGTATCATTTTCAACAAATTAAATAACCAAATACACTAATTTATTATGAATAGCTTAATTAAAAAAAATCTCTTACTCGTATTCCTATCAGTTACAATGATAACCACTGTAAATGCACAGTTTAAAAAAGGCGATGATGTAATCGTATCTTTTCAGAGCAGTGTTTATTATGGTTCACAAACTAATGATCTATCCGTCCAGATATCAACAGACTTTAATGGGAAATCTGATTTTGCAGCTTTAAAATCTGCAAAATGGGAAGATGTTACGTCATTGTTTGAATATACCGATTCAAAGGAAGTTAAGTCTTCTGGGGAAAAAAGTCTTTCTAAATACATACAAGAAGGTAAATCCTTATTTATTGCTTTTAAATATACAGGAAAGGCCTCTGCCAAACCGTCTCAAAGAATGTGGATAATAAAATCTTTTATAGCAAAAAAGGCTGGAAAGAAACTGCAGACATCTGATATAATGTTTATAAATAACCCCGAAAATGACGAAAATGTAAGTTGGGAGATTTGGGGGCAAGGTGCTTTCAGGTTTAGATCTCAGATGACAAAGAAAGCATCTGAAAGCTGGGCCGTTTTAGAAATCAAACCATAAAATACGTAAAGAGAAGTTTAAAAAAATGATTTCGTATAAAACACATCCCTTCCTTCTTTTAAGAAAAATGTATAAAAGTAGTGCTATATTACTGATAGTCCTGCTATTGACAGCTCAGTCAACCTTCAGTCAGTTTGCAGATAAAGATAAAATTACTCTGTCTTTTGAAAGCAGTGTGTATTATGGATCGCAAAAAAATGACTTATCTGTACATTTATCAACAGATTATACCGGGAAAGCAGATTTTTCAGCTGTAAAGTCTGCAAAATGGGAAGATATTACATCGCTGTTTGATTATGCTGATTCTAAGGCATATATACCTTCGGGTATAAAAGATATCTCAAAATATATACAGAAAGGAAAACCCTTGTTTATTGCCTTTAAGTATATGGGCGATGCTTCTGCTAACTCTACTCAAAGAATGTGGATCATAAGGAACCTGATAGCTCAAAGAGCGGGAACTAATTTAGAAACATCAGACTTGATATTTGTAAATAATCCTGAGAATGATGAAAATGTAGGTTGGGAAATGTTTGGGAAAGCTTTCCGGTATCGTAGTCGGTTAACTAAAAAGGCCTCTGAAAGTTGGGCAATCGTGGAAGTTTTTCCGGATAAAAAAACGGCAGAAGCAAAAAAGGCAAATATTTCTGGAAAAACAACAGGTGCAGCAACAGAAAAGGCAGCGTCGAACCAGGTTTCTCAAGATGAAATCAGGACTGCAATGGAAAATTTGTATCTGGGAAAAGGACCAGATTTTACAAAATACGCCCATCCAAAAATGGAAGTTATCAATAAATTTAAGGAGGTAGGGTATGAGCGATGGCATATAAAATATCTTGTAGATGAGAATGAATATGCCCATGCGTATCTTCTGATCCCTTCAGGTATTGTTAAAGGCAAAAAATTACCAGCAGTAATTTGTCCGCATCCAACAGCAGATATAGGAAAAGACAGGGTGGTTGGTATTTACGCCGAACCTGCAAAAAATGAAAAAGACCAGATAAGCAGGGAGAACAGAAGATATGCAACAGATTTAGTAGAGAAAGGATTTGTAGTCATAGCACCCGATAGAGCAGCATACGGCGAGAGACGGTTAGAAAACGGCACTTATAAAACAGAGATGCCCGCTTTTCAAAAATATTTAAATGCAAAACATCCCGGCTTTTCCTTAGTAGGTAAGAGTGTGTACGATTTGAGAATAGCATTAAATGTTTTAATCAGCTTAGACTTTGTTGATTCTGAAAATATAGGTGTTATTGGACATTCTTTAGGCGCATGGGATGCTATCATGCTTGTTGCGTTTGAGCCACGTGTTAAAGCTGCGGTAGTAAATTCGGGAGGTATGCTAACTTTTGATCAGAAATTATGGGATCCGAACTCCGGAGATTTAAGGGAATACTTAAAAAATCCGCAAAAGAGCAATCTTGGAAAAAATACTAACCTTTTTATAATGATGGCGGCTCCCAGAGCAATATTGTACCAATATTCTTTATTTGATTCATTTAATAAAGGGAATCCTAATATTCTGGAAGCCCATAGGTCTATTACTGAGTATTATCAATCTATTCTAAAAAAGAAATGGGTCGATTTTAACTTTTATATGCATAACGCAGGACATGATTTTACAAGAGAATCAAGAATGCTTTCATATGCGTGGTTAGAGGCCAGACTTAAAAAGAGGAGTGATATAATCAATTAACAGGTTTTTATCTAGATATTATTCTCTCAGCCATTAGAGAATGGACGTACATACCTGTTTTTACTATTAAATTCCAGATATGATGATTAGAAATTTACTTTTGATTTTTGTATTATTTATAAATGTTCGTGTTTTCTCTCAGGTTACACGGTTTGTAGGCCCAGAAAGTGTCGGTTCCGGAGATGGAATGACAGCAGCAAATGCAGCAGATTTTTTAAATACTAATTTTTGGACAGACGTTCAGCTATTACTGCAAACGCAACCTGTAACGGTAAAATTTATCGCCGGTATTTATTCCAGGGCATATACCGAAAAACGTCTGTACTTAAACCAAAAAGGACATGCTAAAAATCAGCTGGTATTAGAAGGGGATTTAAATAATACAATTTTCACAGCGCCTACCGGATACGAAACATCGGCCGTTATGGTATGGATTTATAATTCCAGAAATATTACAGTGAAGAACTTTAGTTTTACCGGAAATGGAAGCGTTAATTATGTGTTGAGAGTAACTTCCGGACAGGGGGGTGTAACCAGGGATATTTTAATAGAAAATTGCCGATGGGAAGATATGAGGGGAATTATTTATGGAGCATCTGGAACTGCCCAGTCGACAACGTCCTATGTCACCTATAAAAACTGTACCTTTAAAAGAATAGGATTAAATAGCGGTTCACATATGATATATAATGCTTATGATTCACATCATATCAGCATTATTGATTCGCATTTTGAAGATTGTACAGGAGATTATGTAAGGTTTAGAGATAATTTAGATTATGCTGTTGTTAAAGGGACAACATTCAAAAGAAATTCTGGTTTTGCAGATTATCCTTTTATTGCAATGCCACTTTTCAATGATATTGATCCGGGTGACGAAATTTTTGCCACAAACTATTCATTTACAAATAACACCTTTACCAATGCGGCAATAGCTATACAGTGGTTTTGATCCTATAGGACGTAACCATCTATTAACCACTCAGGAAGGTGCAATTATCACAGGTGGCACAAACCAGCAAAAGAAAGATCTATTGCTAGATAATTTTAAGATCAATACCAATTTGGTAAGGATAAATAACAACATCTATAATTCTATAACCAGGAAAGTAGTTATAAAAAGTGTTACAGCCTATGGTTCCGTATCTAAAGGCTGGACAGGAGATGCTGATATTTCAAATTTATTTAACAATAGCAGTGATCTGTTACCATGGGAAGAAGATTATTATAATCTTCAGGCTGGTACATGGAATAATGAACGTAGAACATTCTCTTATGATTTAGGCGCAGGTACCGGTAATGCAGGTAAAATATTAACAGGTACACCACCAATGACTGCAGGAGGGAGCTCCGTATCTACAGAAAGTACGCCAGGCTTTTTACCTTACATTCCTGTATCTGCGGGAGGTGGCTATGCTCGGGCGGGCTATCCAAGTTCTAATGCAATCTTTACTTTGCAAGATAAGATTCCGGAAGATGCAACACTAAAAATCAGTTCTTCAGGAAGTGGAAATCCAGCGAAATTCTCATTATACAACATCGCAAACACATCACCTATAACCAGTCTGTTTTTTACTGTAACTTTTAAAGACAGTACCTATCAACAGGTAGAATGGGCATGTGCAATGGGAAATCATACTGGTACAGCCAATATACTTTCAAATGCAAGTACTTTATCTGCAAGCTCTTCAACATCAAATCCAGAAGTATTTAATGCTTTCAGGTGGCGAGTGGCAAGAACAAACCCCAATATTATTGACTTTCAGTACAGAAATAAACCGTTAGCCACAGGTAATGCATCATATGTGACGGTTAACTCTACTTCTTTTTACAGAGGCGGTGAATTTGCAGTAGAAGTATATGCTAATAATGATTCGGACCCACAGAGCTATACCCGAGGAGGAGTTGTATATGAAGTACCTTCCAGGGCCTATCATGTTTGGAGTAACGGTGAGCGCATTCTTCGTGAATTGGATGAATATGCGTTTCCGGCTAACCAACTGGCGGCTGGTATTCCAATTAATTCATTTATGGTACACGGAACAAATAGTTCATCTACACCAAGTCCGGATGCTGTTATTGGTGATAATTCAGCAGAATTAGCAATCGGTAAAATCAGGATGGATTTTGTTAGCCAGACACCGATGCCCATAACCTTACTATCTTTTGATGTTAAGAAACGGGACGAGAATGTATTGTTGAGCTGGGCGACAAGTTCTGAAACTAACAATTCCTATTTTGAAATTTTACGTTCTGGAAATGGAAAGGATTTTCATAAGATAGGAAACATAAATGGTAGTGCAACTACTAATCAAATTCAAAATTATAATTTTATAGATAAATATCCCTTATTGGGAGACAACTATTATCTGTTAAAGCAGGTAGATTTTGATGGAGAAACCAAAGACTACGGAGTAAAAGTAATCAGTTTAGATTTTGACAATCCAAATAGGTTTAGGGCTTATACATCTTCGGAAAATGGAGAAATATATTTTTCTTATCTGTCTGCTACTGAAGGGGAATCCATATTAAAAATATTAGATATTTCGGGAAAAAAGCTGGCCGAGCAACAAAAACTACTGAATAAAGGATATAATTCTTTTTCCTTGATTAGCAATTTGCCAGCAGGGGTTTATATAGCGCTTTTAGAATTTAAAGGTAAGTCTATTGCTTTAAAACTTATTAAATAAACAGATTAAATTAGATATGAAATCAATTACTTATACATCAGAAAATCAATTAAGCAGGTACATTTTTAAGATACCTTTATTGGCATTATTGATAATATCATTATTGCTTACAGGTTGCCTTTCTAAAAAGAATTCTCAATCCAATAAATCAGGTTATGATTTATATCTATTGGTAGGCCAGTCTAATATGGTGGGAGTTGGTAAAATTGAAGCTGAAGACACATTGGAACATCCAAGAGTATTTGTTTTAAATGAAACAGACGAATTTGTCTTAGCTAAAGACCCTTTGCCGTTTAAAAGAAAAGCTAAAGGAGTAGGGCCTGGATTAACATTTGGCAAAATAATGGCTGATGCCAATCCTAAAGCTAAAATAGGTCTTATCCCAGGAGCCGTAGGCGGAACAAAAATATCTTATTGGACACCGGATAATCCGAGAGGTCTATATCAGGAAGCAATACGCAAGGCTAAGGTGGCTATGCAACAGGGGAAATTGAAAGGTATCATATGGCAACAGGGAGAATCAGATTCGAATATGAAAGATGCTCCTCTGTATAAAGAACGCTTGCTTAAATTGTTAACAGCTTTTCGTAAAGATTTGGGAGATGATAGATTGCCGATAGTTATTGGAGGTGTAGGAGATTTTCTAAAATCCTCCCAGTATACAGTGGTTAATAAAGCCATGCAGGATGTTGCTGATGAAATAGGAAATGCCAGTTTTTCGGAAGCCAGCACACAAGGACATATAGGGGACAGATTACACTTTAATTCAAAAGCGCAAAGGGAAAACGGGAAAAACATGGCTGCAGCTATGCTAAAAATAAAGAAATAATAAAAACAAAGATTCCTGCTTATAGGCAGGAATCTTTGTTCTGTTTTACCATTTTTGATTGTATTGTGAGCGTAAGAACAAAATTTCCTCTTTTCTGAAGTCAAGAAAGGTTAAGTCCCTAAAACTTTATTCCTGCTCCGAAAGAACCAGTAATCATTCTTGTGCTAAGGTTTTCGCCATTTGAATTCCTGTCTCTGGTAAAAACAGGAAGAAGAGTATAACTGAATCTTAGATCGGCATAAATAAGAGCCCCCGACCGGTTTCTGCCACCCAAGCTGAGACCTGTGATTATGCTGGAATTAAATGTTCTTACATCTTTTAAGTCTTTGGTAACATCGGATGGCGAAGAACCAGGACCTGCATTCGCCTTTGGATAACGTGTAGCATTCATCGCATGTACGGCTATGGCAGGAGCCAAACCCGCATATATCATCGAACTTCCAGAGGAAGATAGTGTGTAACCTGCCTTTAGTGGTAATTCCAGATAATCTATATTATATTTGAAATAGGTATATGCCTGTTCTGTTCCATTGTCTCCAATAATAAGGACACTGTTATTTTCTTTTCTGTAAGCCATACCTCTCGCGTTATACAGCACTTCGGTGCCTAAGATAAAACGATCTGTTTTTGCATAGTCAAAAGTAAGTCCGATGAAAGCCGATATTCTGAAAAATCGTTCATAGTCATTAGAGCCCGAATTACTTTTAGTTCCTAAACCTTCTATATCTTTTGTAAAGAAGGAACCGTTTAGTCCACCTTTTAAGCCAATAGATAAAGGCTTTTTTGTCTGCGCAAAGACAACTACATTTAAACAGACTAATACTGATAGAGAGAGTAATTTTTTTATCATTTTGGTTACGATTGGTTGTTTTGGTTTAATAAATAAGTACCTAAAAAAACTCCGTGCATCGAAATGACGGAGTTTTGTATCTTTTTAGACTGCCTTTATGCGTCTCTTGAATTATTATTGATAAACTTTATTTCTCAAATAATGATCCAGCACTACTAAAGCTGCCATAGCTTCAACAATAGCGACCGCTCTGGGAACTACACAAGGATCGTGGCGACCTTTACCTTTGATTTCATCAATCTGGCCATCTTTATTGATGGTTTGCTGGTTGGTCATAATAGTTGCTACCGGTTTGAATGCCACCCTGAAATTGATGTCCATTCCGTTAGAGATACCGCCTTGTATACCTCCTGAGAAATTGGTTCTGGTAATTACTTTTCCGTCGGTATCCACATCGAAGATGTCATTATGTTCTGAACCTCGCATGGTGGAACCATCGAAACCTGAACCATAATCAAAACCATGGACAGCATTGATGCTCAGCATAGCTTTGCCCAGGTCAGCGTGTAATTTATCAAACACAGGCTCGCCTAATCCAACCGGACAGTTTTTGACAGTACAGGAAACTTTGCCACCTATGGTGTCGCCAGCTTTTCTTACCGAATCAATTAATGCAATCATTTCGTTTGCAGTAGCCGGATCGGCACATCTTGCGATATTGCTTTCCCTTAAAGCTTCAAATTCTGAAACCGAAGAAATGTCAACATGGGGAGCATCTATTGTCCCAACTGAAGAAACGTGAGCTGCTATTTCGATGCCTACCTGTTTCAATGCCAATTTCGCAATTGCTCCGGCGGCAACGCGGGCGGCGGTTTCTCTTGCAGAAGAGCGACCACCACCACGGTGGTCTCTTATGCCATATTTTTGATGGTAGACATAATCGGCATGTGAAGGCCTGAAAACGTCTTTATTGTGATCGTAATCTTTGGATTTCTGATCTTCGTTAGGAATGATGATTGCGATAGGAGTACCTGTGGTTTTTCCTTCAAAAACACCAGATAAAATCTGACAAGTGTCGGATTCTTTTCTTTGTGTGGTGATTTTAGATTGACCAGGTTTACGCTTATCCAGTTCGTTCTGGATGAATTCTTCATCAACAGTAACATTTGGCGGACATCCATCAATGATAACCCCAATAGCTTTACCATGAGACTCTCCAAAAGTCGTAATTCTAAAAATCTCTCCGAATGAATTTCCTGCCATTTTTTTAGTATCTAGTTTTAGTAGCGTTAAGCTTTCAGCCTTCGGCTTTTAGCTTAACGTGAATCCTATTTTTCTAACATCTTCCCAATAGTGAGGATAAGACTTATCTACCACTCTTTCTTCTTCAATTTCAACTTCTTTTACAAATAATGCCAACGGAGCAAATGCCATAGCCATTCTGTGATCCTCATAAGTGTTGATGAAGATTTTCTCAGGGAAATGTAAACCGCTACAATCTAAGGTGTAATTTAAATCCTTTTCAATAAGCTTTACTCCAATTTTAGCTAATTGTTCCTGTAAGGCTTTTATACGGTCTGTCTCTTTAATTTTTAAAGTTTCCAGTCCTGTAAAGGTCGCTTCGTGACCTAAAGCCGCACTAACAACAATAACAGTTTGTGCCAGATCCGGACAGTTTTTAAGATCGAAAAATTTACTATCAAGCGGTGTACTTACTTTTTCTAAAATCAATCCTGTTTCGTTAAAAGTTGTTTTAACACCGAAATGAGACATAATTTCTACGATAGCACTGTCGCCTTGTAAGCTATTTTGTCTTAAATAAGGAAGTGTAATCGTAGCAGAATCTGCCAATGCTGCAAAAGCATACCAATATGAAGCAGCGCTCCAGTCTGGCTCTACAATTAACTTGCTTTCATTAAACTCCTGATGTGGAATAGCAATTTTATTGTCGTTCCAGGTATATTTAATACCACATTGTTCCAGAAAGCCTAAAGTCATTTCCACATAAGGGCGAGAAGTCAGTTCCCCTTCAATTTCCAAAGTCAAACCTTTCGGAAGGAAAGATGCAATTAGTAGTAAAGATGTAATGTATTGAGATGAAATATCTCCTTTGATTTTTACAGCTTCGCTCTTTTGAATGAATTGAGAAGGAATCTGAAGAGGAGGAAAGCACTCGTTTTCGATGTATGCTATTTCTCCGCCAATATGTCTTAAAGCGTCTACCAGTATACCTATTGGACGCTGCTTCATGCGTTCTGTTCCAGTTAAGACGGTATTAATGCCTTTTACTGTGAGGTAAGATGCTAGAAAACGCATAGCAGTACCCGCTGGACCAACATTTGCTTCTGCAATATTTCCAGCAGCTGCATTTTTCAGAATATTATCCAGAGTTACCGTGTCGGCAGCAGAAGAAAGGTTCTCTATCTGAACCTTTCCGTTGCTTAATGCCTGTATGATTAAAGCTCTGTTGCTTTCGCTTTTAGAGCCTGTCAGTTCTATGGTCTGATTGATATTCTTATTGCTATTGCTGATGAGAATATTCTTTCCCATTAGTTTACCTCACTTTTTGAAGCGTTCATGATTTCCGTTTGTTTACGGATTGACTCACTATGAATTAATTCTAAGAATTTTTCTACGAAGTCTTTGTCTAATTTTAGAGCATTAGCCAAAGTCATTCTTTTCTCTAAAATTTCTTCCCAACGGTTTACTTGTAAGATGGTAACATCGTTATCTCTTTTGTATTCACCAATTTTTTGAACCAATGCCATTCTCTCGCCAATTTTTTGAAGAATTAAATCGTCAACTCTGTCGATAGAGTTTCTTAAATTGTTTAGCTTATTAGTGAATTCAGAGTTATCAGAATCGCTGTGTCTTAAAGTTAAGTTGTCGATAATTTCAGCCAATTTAGCCGGAGTAACCTGTTGTTTAGCGTCTGTCCATGCTACAGAAGGATCTCTGTGTGCTTCAATCATTAGACCTTGCATATCCAGATCAATAGCCGTCTGAGCGATATGAGGAATTAATTCTCTGGCACCACAAATGTGAGAAGGATCGTTGAAAATTGGTAATTCAGGAGCTAACGTTTTCAATTGTATAGCTAAATCCCACATAGGTTCGTTTCTGTAAGCAGATTTTTCGAAAGAAGAGAAACCTCTATGAATAGCAGCCAATTTAGTGATACCTGCTCTGTTTATTCTCTCCAAAGCACCAATCCACAAAGAAAGATCAGGGTTAATAGGGTTTTTTACCAACACCGGAACATCAACACCTTGCAATGCATCCGCAATTTCCTGAACAGTGAAAGGATTTACAGTAGAACGGGCACCGATCCAAAGAATATCAACACCGGCAGCTAAAGCTTCTTCTACGTGTTTTGCTGTAGCAACCTCAACAGCGGTAGGTAAACCTGTTTCTTTTTTAGCTTTATCTAACCATCCTAAGCCCTCTACACCGATACCTTCAAATTCTCCCGGACGGGTTCTTGGTTTCCAGATACCAGCTCTTA
>NZ_JBEBVH010000089.1:0-14181 GCF_040392825.1 Pseudopedobacter sp. | reverse complement strand
AGCTTCATGTTATCAGGTATAATTTTAATTTCGTAAACAGCTTCTTCTATTTGGTAATTAGGATAAGCAGCGGTAATGTCGGCATATCTTGCAAGCTGTTTAATGGTTTGTATACTGCCTTCAATGGTTTGTTTGGAGTACGGAACATAGATTTTTAGTTTCTGCCCCTTTTTATAATTACCAATTTCCTTTTCTGGAATTGTAAACCTGAAATAGGTAGAATTTGGCTGATAACCATTAAACAAAGGAAAACCTGCCGCTGCCAGTTCGCCAACACTTAAAGAAATGGTTTCAATCTCCATGTCATTTGTAGCGATAATGTATTTTTCAGAAAGTGCAATCTCTACTTCCTGTAAAGCGCCAAGAGCCTGGTCGGCTTGTCCTTGTGCAGCAGTTTTTGTTTCTATTCTAACTCCATGATTAGCTTCATTCAACTCGGCGTTCACTGCATCCAGTTGTGCCTTCGCACCTTGATATTTAGCTGTAATTTCATCAAAAGCCTGCGGTGTCATCATACTATCTGCGAACATGGCTTGTGCTCTGTTAAAAGACTTTTTAGCAAAATTATATTGTTCCTGCAAACCGGTTTGTTTAGCGCGTAATTGTTTAAGCTGATTTGCTGTAGCGCCATGATTTGCCATATCTCTTTGTGCTCCGCTGGCTTTAACCGCTCCTTTTACCTGAGAAAGTTTAGCGTCGACTTCCGGTACATCCAATCTGGCTAAAGTATCGCCTTTTTTTACAAAATCACCTTCTTTTACATAGATTTCTGCTACTCTTCCGGTAACTTTTGGAGCAAAGGAAATAGTCGCCTTTTTTATCTTTCCTTCAATAAAATTTTCGGGTTTCTGAGTGCAGGATGTAAATGCAGCAAGGGAAACAGCCAATAAAAGTATTTTTCTAAACGTGTACATATGATGAATGTTTTATTGTATAGATTGAGTAGTTAAATCTCCGGTTGACTTTAAAAGTTCAATAGCATTTCTTCTTTGGTTAAAAATAGCCTGATAATAATCCAAAGCAGCAGTTTGATAATCGGCTTGTGCGCCAATGAGATCACTGGCTTTCACCAAACCTACTTTAAATTCTTTTTCTGCAACATCTAAAGCACCTTTTGCAACCTGCATTTGTTTTTGCTTTACTTTTATTTCTGCATTTGAATTTTCATAATCAGTAGTGTTTTTAATCAGGTTCAATTTCAAAAGTTCTTCCGCATCTTTTTTCTCATTTATAGCTTTCTGAACGCCTATTTTTGCTTTCTGAACTTCTCTTTTTCCCTTTAGTCCGTCAAAAATATCCCATTTAAAGCCTACACCAAGTACAAGGCTGGGAGCCAATTCTATTTTGTCGGCCCTTAACTCTGGTCTTCCTATCAGCGGTAAGGCATTTTTTGCAGTACTTTTTACGTCAAACAGATTTAAATAACCTAAAGAAGCTGCTGCCTGTATTTTGGGAACCCACCATGTTTGTGCTGCCTTTACGCTATGTCTGTATGCTTCTATACCTGAATTTAAGGCTTTAAGTTCCGCCCTGTTCTCAATGGTATTTAAGTTTTTAGGTTGACCAAAGGGCCTTAAATCATTTTCAATAAGCTCCAGTCGCGAAACCGGAATTTGGGTTAATCTATTTAGCTGTTGAATTAGTAAAGCTCTTTTTCCTTCATATTCCTGAACTTTAGATGCTAATTGCGTTTTTGCTACTTCTACTTTTTGGAAATCATATTTGGTGATTAATCCGTAACCAAGTGCTTTTGTAGCTGTTTTTAAATTTATATCCAGTCGCTTTTGGTTCTCATTTAAGAGAACTTTTACCTGAGATAACAATGCAATCTGGTCGTAAGCCTTGCTAACTTCGCTGATAATATCCTGCTCGCTTTTTTCCATGAGTACTTCCTGGGCCCTGGTTTTTGCATCTAGGGCCTGTTTTAAAGCAGGAACTTTGCCACCCGAAAACAAGACAGAAGAAATATTTAAATCTGCTTTGGCTAAGTTTGCCCGGCTATTAAAGCCACCATCAATTTCCGGAATAGGAATATTAAGTACAGGCAAGGTGGTTTGGGGGAAAACTACAGTAGAACTGCTGTTTAAATATGCATATTTCCCGCTGATATCTGCATTTGGGAGATAAATCTCATTTAGCTTTTTTCGGTCTATCCTGGCGAGTTCAATATCTAATCTTTGATTTGCCAATTTATAGTCTTTCACCAAAGCACTATCTACCAGCTCCTGAAAGGTAGGAGCTGTTTGTGCAATCAGCTTATTGGAAAAGCAAGTGAGCAGGAATAGTAAAAGTTTACTTGACGTTTTCATTCAGTTGATTTTAGTTAGCTCAAAAATCCTAAGAAATAATTGATTGTCTTTTGATATAGATCAAATTCTGAAAATAGTTTTAATGGTTAGTTATAATTATAAATAATATAACAGCTAAACAATACTACGGTTTTATAAAACTTTTGAGCGAATTCTGCTTAAAGTTTCCTGTGTAATTCCCAGATAAGAAGCTATTTGGCCAAGTGGAGCTCGTTGTAAAATCCCGGGCTGTTGTTCAAGCAGGGCGTTATAGCGTTGCTGAGCACTTTGGAATTGTAAAGCTATAATTCTGGATGTGGCTATAAGAAGAAAATATTGCAGGACATGACTTTTTACCTTTTCTATAATCGGAAATTCATCAGTCAATTTGATTAAATCATTATACCGGATACTAAAAAGCGAACAATCTTCAAGTGTTTCAATACAATATCCGGACGGTTTTTGTGTGAAAAAGCTTTCCGCGATAGCCACAAAATCTCCTTCTTTATAAAAGCCATATGTAATGTCTTTTCCGGTATCATTTACGTAATAGATCCGGCACAATCCTTTTTCAATATAGTAAAGTGTGGTAGAGATATCTCCATAGTGATGTAGAATATGTTGTTTAGTGTATTCTTTTTGAAAAAAAGCCAGCTCGATGGCATTCATCAAATCAGAATTTATTGGAATTATATTTTTAATGGTATTTATTAAAGACATATTGAGAAAAGACTAAACTGACCGAAAATATAAAATAAGTCCAGATTTCAAAAAAGCCTGATTAAATTTAACTTAAGTTAAGAAATAATGATAAAGTAGCTTAACTTAGCGCTCGATTTTATATTTACGTAGCTATGTCTAAAAATAACGACGAAATTTTTAAGAATGTAATTTCGCATGCAAAAGAGTATGGATTTGTGTTTCCTTCAAGTGAAATTTATGATGGTTTAAGTGCTGTTTACGACTATGGTCAATTAGGTGCCGAACTAAAAAATAATATCAAGGCATACTGGTGGAAATCTATGGTGCAGTTGAACGAAAATATTGTAGGTATTGATTCTGCAATCTTCATGCACCCAAAAATATGGAAGGCAAGTGGCCACGTAGATGGATTTAACGATCCGATGATCGATAATAAAGATTCAAAAAAACGTTATAGAGCAGACCAGTTATTAGAAGATAAAATTGCCCGTTACGAGAAGGATGGCAAACAGGATAAAGCAAATCTTCTTCAGGAAGAAATGGATAAGGCTTTAAATGCTGAGGATTTACCACGTTTAAAAGAACTGATTATCGAGCATGAGATTGTTTGCCCGGTATCCGGAACGAGAAACTGGACAGATGTTCGTCAATTTAATCTGATGTTCTCTACACAGATGGGGGCTATGGCCGAAGGTTCTGACGAGGTTTATTTAAGACCGGAAACTGCACAAGGTATTTTCGTTAACTTCCTGAATGTTCAGAAATCGGGAAGGATGAAAATTCCTTTCGGTATTGCGCAAATTGGTAAAGCTTTCAGAAATGAAGTCATTGCCCGCCAGTTTATCATGCGTATGCGCGAATTTGAACAAATGGAAATGCAATTCTTTGTGAAGCCTGGTACAGAAATGGAATGGTATAACAAATGGAAAGAAACTCGCTTAAAATGGCATTTAGCTTTAGGAACAAATCCTGCTAAATATCGTTTCCACGATCATACAAAATTAGCGCATTATGCAAATGCAGCAGTTGATATCGAATACGAATTTCCTTTCGGGTTCAAAGAAGTAGAAGGTATCCATTCCAGAACAGATTTCGACTTAAGCCAGCATCAGGAGTTCTCCGGAAAGAAAATGCAATTCTTTGATCCGGAAATTAACCAAAGTTACGTTCCTTATGTAGTTGAGACTTCTATCGGTTTAGATCGTTTCTTCCTGGTAACATTAATCAATGCTTACGAAGAACAAGATTTAAGTACAGAAGATAAAAAGGATTCGAGAACAGTTTTACGTTTACATCCGGTTTTGGCACCTTACAAAGCTGCTGTACTTCCTTTAACCAAAAAAGACGGTTTACCGGAAAAAGCTCGTGAGATTATGAATCGTTTGAAATTGGATTATAACGTAACTTACGATGAAAAGGATTCTATCGGAAAGCGTTACAGAAGACAAGATGCTATTGGTACGCCTTTCTGTATTACGGTAGACCACCAATCTTTAGAAGACAACACGGTAACTATTCGTCATAGAGATAGTATGGAACAAGAACGTGTTTCTATTGCCGAGCTGGATAAAATTATTGGTGAGTTGGTTAGCTGGAAAAATGTTTTAGCAGGTCAACAAAAATAAAATTTAAGTGCCAGAGGTTATATTAGTTGTTTTTGTAATCATGTTGGTTTTTTCGCCGCAAATTTTAGCATATAAATTCGCAGAGCATTTGGGCAGGGATAAGAAATTTTGGTTTTGGATATCATTTCTAATTCCCATAATATCATTATTCATCCTGATATTTCTACCAGATACAGACAAGCAAAAGAACTAAAGAATGGTATAAACAGATAACTAAAAAGCCGCTTTGGATCTTATCAAAGCGGCTTTTTAATTCTATTTACCTTACTTATCAGCATTCAGAAAAACAAACTGGTTATCGAAAACATCAAGTTTGATTTTACTTTCTTTATCTACTTTCCCAGACAGAATTTGTTTAGAAAGTTCGTTTAAGATGCGCTTTTGAATAACTCTTTTCAATGGTCTTGCCCCAAACTGAGGATCATAACCCAATTGAGCTAGCCAGTCGAGCGCTTCTTCAGATGCTTCTAAATCTATTCCCATCTCAGCCAATGTACGTTTAACACCTTCGAATTGAAGCTCAACAATGTTCCTGATTTCGCTTCTGTTTAATGGAGTAAACATAATCAGTTCATCAATCCTGTTCAAAAACTCAGGTCTGATGGTCTGTTTTAATAACTCAAACAACTCATTCTTAGTTTTTGCTATAACTTCTTCTCTGTTGTTTTCATCTAAATTTTTGAAATTATCCTGAATAAGATGAGCACCAATATTAGATGTCATAATAATAATGGTGTTTTTGAAATTCACGACACGACCTTTGTTATCTGTTAAACGGCCATCATCTAAAACTTGCAATAAGATGTTGAAAACGTCAGGGTGGGCTTTTTCGATCTCGTCTAAAAGAATCACAGAATAAGGTTTCCTTCTTACAGCCTCAGTTAATTGTCCGCCTTCATCATAACCAACATATCCCGGAGGCGCACCAATTAATCTTGAGACAGCGTGTCTTTCCTGGTATTCACTCATATCAATACGAACCATAGACTGCTCATCATTGAATAAAAATTCAGCTAAAGCCTTTGCCAGTTCGGTTTTACCTACACCAGTTGTACCTAAGAAAATGAAAGAACCAATAGGTTTTTTCTGGTCGCTTAAACCTGCTCTTGATCTTCTGATCGCATCAGAAATAGCTTCGATAGCCTCGTCTTGTCCTGCGACACGTTTGTGCAGTTCCTCTTCCAGATGTAATAATTTTTCTCTTTCGCTGGCAACCAGTTTAGTTACCGGAATTCCTGTCCATCTGCCGACTACACCGGCTATATCTTCGGCAGTGACCTCTTCTTTAAGCATTCTGCTGTCAGAAGTTTTGCTGGCCAATTCTGCTTTCAGCTTTTCTACGTTATCCTGAGCTTCTTTAATTCTACCGTACCTGATCTCGGCAACTTTACCATAATCGCCAGCTCTTTCAGCCTGCTCGGCCTCCAATTTCAGGTTTTCTATATTTTCGATATTGCTGTTAATTTTATCTACCAGATCTTTTTCGCTTTGCCATTTGGCTTTATACTCGTCCCTTTCGGCCGCTAAATCGCTGATTTCCTTAGATAAATCTTTAACTTTTTTATCATCGTTCTCCCGCTTAATAGCCTCACGTTCAATCTCCAGCTGCATAATTTTTCGATCCAGCTCATCTACAGCCTCAGGAACAGAATCCATTTCCAAACGTAGTTTAGAAGCGGCTTCATCCATCAGGTCGATGGCTTTATCCGGTAAGAATCTGTCAGATATGTAACGTTGAGACAGTTCTACAGCAGCAATAATAGCTTCGTCCTTTATCCTTACTTTATGGTGTGTTTCATAACGTTCTTTCAGACCACGTAGAATAGAAATGGCATCTTGAGTGTCCGGTTCATCAACCATAACCTTTTGAAATCTTCTTTCTAAAGCTTTATCTTTTTCGAGGTATTTTTGGTATTCGTTTAAAGTGGTTGCTCCAATAGACCTCAGTTCACCTCTGGCTAAAGCTGGTTTCAGGATATTGGCTGCATCCATTGCACCTTCACCACCACCTGCTCCAACTAAAGTGTGTATCTCATCAATGAATAAGATAATTTCACCATCACTATCGGTAACTTCTTTTACCACTGCTTTCAAGCGTTCCTCAAACTCTCCTTTATATTTAGCTCCGGCAACCAAAGCGCCCATGTCTAATGAAAAAACAGTTTTAGATTTCAGATTTTCCGGAACGTCACCCTTTATAATACGGTGTGCAATACCTTCTGCAATGGCCGTTTTACCTACGCCGGGTTCACCTATCAGAATAGGATTGTTTTTAGTCCTTCTGGATAAAATCTGGATAACCCTCCTGATTTCTTCATCACGTCCAATCACAGGGTCTAATTTTCCGGATTCGGCATATTCGTTCAGGTTACGAGCATATTTATTTAAAGCATTGTAAGTAGCCTCGGCATTTTGATCGGTTACTTTAGAATCGCCACGTAAATCTTTTATAGCCTTTTTCAGATCTTTTTCGTTTACGCCCTGGTCTTTTAGAAAAGTCGATGCTTTATCGTTCGAATCCAAAATAGCCAAAAGAATATGTTCAACCGAAACAAACTCATCCTTGAACTCTTTCAGGTAAGATTGTGCTTTAATCAAAGTAGAATTGGCTGTGCTTGAAAGATAAACATTACTTCCGCTTACCTTTGGATAAGCAGCAATAGCTTCGTCTAAAGATTGGTTTAACCTGTTAATGTTAACATTTAATTTCTTTAGTAAATATCCAACCACATTTTCATCTACAGAAAGCAGAGCCTTTAATAAATGGCTGTTTTCTATAGCCTGTTGCTGAAAACCTGTAGTTATTTCAGAAGCCTTTTGAATAGCCTCCTGAGCTTTTATTGTAAAGTTGTTGAAATTCATAGTTTTTATTCCTCCGAATCCTTATCAACAAAAACACATCCAATTGATATAGTGTTTTTAAAACCTGAAAATAAGTCTGTTACTTTAAATTAAAGGAGACAAAATGTCTTGCAGATTTGTTTTAGACTGTAAAAATGTCTCATGAGATGAATTTAGTTGCTGGATTTTACCAGTGTTTGCTGCAAATTACCGGCATTCCTGTGCTTTCCTTCGAGGCTTCTTCGAGAGTTCTTCGGGAAACAGGGGGTATTTCCCGAAGAAACCCCGAAGCATTCTGGGAGAGGCCCCCTCTAACTTAATGATATTATAGGTAAAGAGCGATACAAAAGTAAAAAGTTGGTGTTTTCTAGATATTTGTATTAGATGGAACACAGACCTTGAATAGGAAATCTCTGTTTTTCCCGACGCTTGTTACTAAAAATAAAACCAAACAAAAAAGCTAACCTTTTTTAAGAGATTAGCTTTTCAGTGTTATGATTTATACTTTAGCTAAGTTTGCTTGCTAAAGCACTTGTTTGATAATCTGTTAATTTTTGCAAAGGTCCGCTGGCTAACATTTTCATCATCATATTTAACTCAGCAGATATGGTTAGCTTTGCTTCTGTTTGATCGCCTGTTTCATTTAAAGTCCACTTTAAATTCAGAGCAATCGGAGCTGCTTCGGCAGGTACAATAAGAATCTCTGCATTCTCAATCCTCGATTCTACTTTCAGAGCCAATTTAGCCATATTTTGTATTGTAAATCTGGCTTCATCCTTAGTGCTGGACCAGTTGTAGATGTTTTCTGGCATTAGACCTTCGTGGTTGTTTAGATCTTCCAGAAAGGCATAAACCTCTGCAACAGGTTTGTTTAAAAGAACTTTACTTTCGAAAACAGTCATGTTAAGCTTGTTTAGATTCCAGGTATTCGCCCCATGCAGAAGGATCTTTTCTCCATTGTTCTAATAACTCCAGATCAGATTTAGGAAATAGATTGTGTTCTACTGCATAAGTTAATAATGCATTGTAGTTAGATAAAGTAATAAATCTACATTTAGCTTCTTTGAAATTTTCCGTTGCAATGTCCAGGTTGTACGAGAAAATCGCAACTAAACCTACAACATCATAGCCAGCTTCTCTAAGCGCATTTACTGCTTGTATACTGCTTTTTCCGGTAGAAATTAAATCTTCGATAACAACAACACGTTGTCCCTCATTAATTTCGCCTTCTATTAAACTTTTAGTACCATGCTCTTTAGGCTTAGATCTTACATAGATGAAAGGCAAACCTAATTCTTGAGCTACTAATGCACCTTGAGGGATTCCAGCAGTAGCAACTCCTGCAATTGCACCAACGGAGCCAAATTCTTCTTGAATGGTTTCTGAGAGCTTTTGTCTGATGTATGTCCGGATTGACGGATAGGATAATGTAATCCTGTTATCACAATAAATTGGAGATTTCCAACCCGATGCCCAAGTAAAAGGATTAGTAGGTTGTAATTTAATTGCTTTTATTTGCAACAAAAATTCAGCAATTTTCTGTTCAGTCTCACTTTTGTTGTACATGATGCAAAACTACAATATTTATATCAACGAAAAAGCCCTAATTATAACTTCTGTTGTTAATAATCAGGTTTCAAAAGCTCAAATCATTGATGATCAGCATTTTGATTTAAGTAAATTTTATGGTGAAATTTTGGAAAAAAAAGAAGATCTGTTTTACATAGTATCTGATAATCCTTCCGAAACCTTCCAGAATCTGGCTAAAACCGTAACGGTAATAGAAGCTGCCGGCGGTTTGGTAAAAAGTCCAGAAGAAAGCTTTCTGTTTATAAAACGTCTGGGCAAATGGGATTTGCCTAAAGGTAAACTAGAGGAAGGCGAGGTAATAGAAGAGACAGCAGTAAGAGAAGTAGAGGAAGAATGCGGTGTAGTAGTTAATCAGTTGAATCAAAAAATTACAGATACCTATCACATGTATCAGTCAAAAGGAGAGGTGATTTTGAAGATTACTTACTGGTATAGTATGGATGTAGACTCCGAAAAACAGCTAACTCCACAAACTGAAGAAGATATAACAGAAGCCAGATGGTTAACTAAAGATAAGCTGCATATGGTTTTTGAAAATACCTATCCCTCTATTCTGGAAGTATTGAAAAAGGCTTCGGTTTAATCGAAAGACAACTTTTAAGGACAGTTCGGGATAACTGGTTTGAATACGAAACAAATGTCCCGAACTCCTAACTGCCGTCAGGCAAGTTGTTTTCAAAAAGTTCTCTCAAGGAGTCCATCGGACAACAGGTACGAGAAGCCATTGAATGGATTGTTTTTGCCGGACTCAGGTTATTTCATGTGTCTTCTTCTAATTTTTTAAAAGAATTTACGAAGTTCCCTTTAAGCTTAGTGTATTATTTTAATAGTGAAAGCGATTTTATATCAAAGTCCAATAGCAACTAAAATGAGTTTAATCTAAACTAAGTTAAGACCTTGTTTCCTTTCTAAAGGGCTTTTAGAGGCTGTTTTTATATGAAATAGTTAAAATGTCTACGGTATGAGATGCTTTTGAGATGCTCTTGAGATGCATTGAACATCTGTTGATATATAACCGAACAAGAGCCTCTGGTTAATTTAGCTTAGTGTAAAATACACAGATAATTAACTGATAATCTGAAACAACTTATTTTCAACCTTTTCGCCAAACAAGTTGTTTTAGAAAGTAGTAGAACAAAAATCAACAAATAGGTAACCTCCTGAATGTTCTTATCCGAATTCACCTTATTTTAAGAATGGCATAGCGGCTGGTGGAACAAATTTTTCTACTTGTCCGCCATGTCTTAAAATATCCCTGACAATGGTAGAACTGATAGAAGAATATCCTGGTTTACTAAGAATGAAAATTGATTCGATTTCTGGTTCCAATGCGTGGTTCATTTGAGAAATTGCCTTTTCATACTCAAAATCAGACACCGTACGGATTCCCCTTATCATATATTTGGCTTTAATCTGCTTACAAAATTCTATGGTTAAACCTTCATATGTAACAACTTCAATTTTTGGGTAATCTTTAAAGACAGCTTTTATCATCTCAAGCCTGGTTTCTGGTTCAAGATGCGGTTTTTTATTACCATTTATACCTATTCCGATATAGATCTTATCAAATAAAGACATTGATCTTTCTAAAATGTCGACGTGTGCTTTTGTTATGGGATCAAAAGAACCTGGAAATAGTGCTGTTTTCATCGCTTTTGGCTTTGAATGTTAATTATTTAAATGTTGTTTATATGTTTTTGTTTTCGAAAAAGCTAAATGTAGAATAACCGTACTTTCTTTTCTCCGTAAAGTTTGCGTGATTCCCCAGATTCTGCATACTCTGATGTTCTATTATTAATATTCCGTTTTCTGAAAGTAGATTTCTATCAAAAACAAGCCTGGCGATATCTGGTATCCGGGAAATATCATAAGGAGGATCAGCAAAAATCAAATCGTATTGTTCAGTTTCTAACGATAAGAACTTGAAAACATCATTTTTAACTACTTTTATTTGATCCATCTGGCAGTCCTTAGCAGTGTTTTTTAGGTAGTTTACACAACCAAAATTTAGATCGACAGATGTAAGCTGTCTGGCACCCCGCGAAGCAAACTCCAAAGAAATATTGCCGGTACCGCTAAATAAATCTAAAACAGATAAGTTTTCGAGATCGACTTTATTTTGCAGGATATTGAACAAAGCTTCCTTGGCCATATCTGTAGTAGGCCTAACAGGTAAGTTTTTCGGCGGATTAAATCGCCTTCCTTTTAATGCTCCACCTATGATCCGCATGATGCTAAATTTAACAGAGCAAAATAACGTTGCAAATCGGCATTTTTAAATTCTTCGCCAATTTTGATCATCGTTTCAGGTTTTATCAAACTTAAATAAGGGAATAGTGTTTTCAGTCTCTGGAAAGTCAAAGAATCTTCTGATACGTCTCCACTTATATTAATCGCCTCTTTTTTTCCATCAATAGCTTTTTGCTGAAGAACGAGTGCTACGAAATATTGTAACTCATTATCATTTTTAAATTCGAATACATTGTAAAAATTCAAAGAAGAATTTTTAACAATTAAAACCTCAGCATAAGAGTTGCGTATGTTAACGTATGTTCCGTTGCTTGAAGCACCTCTCAGTAATGGATTTATTTGAGGAAAGATTTCAAAATCAGAAAATACATCAAGAAGCGTTTGTTGCCTTTCGATATTTAAAGCATAAACTGTAATTGTTTCTTTATTTAAAGAACTAGAGGTGAAAGTTTCACTTTCAGGATGTATTTCCATTAATTTTTCAAAAGACTGGATGTCCTGTTCGAAATTGGAAGGAACAATGGAAAAAGATCGGGAAAAATAACAAATCTTAATGCTGGATAGCTGATACTCTAAAAACTCGGCATTTTCAATACCAGATGTGCTGCTTCCAATAATTTTCAAATTGTTATTATCATCAATCAGTGCATAATTGTAAGTGTCCTGATTGAGATCTAATAATAATTGATATGATTTTGAAGAGTCAAAATTTTCTGATTTAATCTGTATGTTTCTTTCCATTCCTTAGCAAAAGTAAAATTTTTAATTTATCTGTCGTTCACTAAATTTTTTCCAAATTTGAAACCATGTCAATTTCACAGGCTTTAATCAGTGCTTTTCCCCACCAGCCGAATCAAGGACAAATCGATTTGTTTTTGAAACTGGAACGTTTTATCCAGGATCATAATCAGGATACCTGTTTTGTGCTTAAAGGTTATGCCGGTACCGGAAAAACAACGGTTATCAGCACTTTGGTTAGAATCTTAAAAAAACATAAGATAAACGTAGTGTTGTTGGCTCCTACCGGAAGAGCGGCCAAAGTATTGTCTTCCTATTCGGGTGAGCAGGCTTCAACTATCCACCGCAGAATTTATAGAAAGAAAAGTTCGGTAAATATTGATGCTGGTTTTTCCTTAGCACCAAACATGGGGAAAAACACCTTGTTTCTTGTGGACGAATCTTCAATGATTAGCGATGAGCGAAATGATTTTAGCGGAAATAGTCTTTTGGACGATTTAGTGCAATATGTATATAACGAACAAAACAACCGTATCATTTTTATAGGTGATACAGCGCAGCTCCCGCCGGTTCATGCAGAAAGCAGTCCTGCCTTATCGGTAGACTTTCTTAAAGGTTTCGGATTTGATGTTTATAGTCAGGAATTAACCGAAGTCGTTCGTCAGGAGAAAGAATCAGGTATATTATATAATGCGACAAAGATACGTAATCAAATAAAAGATCAGCCTCATTATAGTTTTCCTAAACTGAATACCAGTAGATACAAGGATGTATACCGAATGAATGGTGATAAAATTATTGAAGGATTGAATTACGCTTATGATAAATATGGTTTAGAAAATTCTTTAGTTGTCTGCCGTTCAAATAAAAATGCAAATGTTTATAACCAGCATATACGAAACCAAATTCTCTGGAGAGAAGACGAGATAACAGGAGGAGATCTGATTATGGTAGTCAAAAACAATTATTACTGGATGCCGGAAGAAAAAGGTGGGTTTATTGCTAACGGAGAAATTGCCAGGATAACCAGGGTGAAGAACATAAAAGAATTATATGGTTTTAGATTTGCCGATGCCCAGATAGAATTTCAGGATGCCGAAAATTATACATTAGAATGTAAGGTTCTGCTGGATACACTTTATACAGACTCTCCGAACCTGCCATATGAAGATCAGAAAAAGTTGTATGCTGAAATTTTAAAAGATTATGAAGATCTGCCGAAAAAAAAGCAGATAGAAGAAATTAAGCAAAACCCATACTATAATGCACTACAAATAAAATTCGCTTATGCAGTTACCTGCCATAAATCACAAGGCGGACAGTGGGAGGCAGTATTTGTAGATCAGGGTTATTTAGTAGAAGAAATGCTGAACAAGGAATTATTAAGATGGCTTTATACAGCAACAACCCGAGCAACTAAGGAGTTATTTTTAGTTAATTTCAACGAGCAGTTTTTTGTTTAGAAAGAACCTTTTTAATTTTTTCAGGTTATAAGCAATTATAAACTTGATAATGATTAAAGTTAAAATAGCCTCTGTCTTCATATTTGTTTTTCTGCAGATCCCTTTTTCGAAAGCACAGAAACCTTTTAGCCCATCTTTTTTTTATGTGGGATTAAACGTTAAAATTCTTACCCTGTTAACAAAAACCAATTACACAACACTTTTTAGTTTAAATATGGGGTACAATAATTCTGTAAACCATTTGATGGCTTTGGGTGTACAGTTTGAAACCTTGTTTGCAAGAAATCCAAAAGATAGGGGAGCAAGACCTTCGTTTTATCTGGGGCCCGTTGCAAAAATAGAGACCAGTGAGCTTTATACAGATTATAATGATGCGTCTGACTTTCCGAAAAATGCCCTATCTAATACTTTTATGGCTTTGTTCCCCTTAAAACCCGAAATGCTTTTATATAATTACGGGGCATTATATCGCTTTTCGACTACTGTAAGAAGTGAAGAGGTACTCTTTTATAGAATTCCTATGTCTTTTAATGTAGAATTTCAAAACTATAATGGTGGAATTTTAGGCTCTGAAAAAGGGAATTTAACACTCGGTATGGGAGTTTCGCCAGTTATAAAGAGTTTCTAAGAACAACTATAAAAACTAATCCGATTCACAATCAGCAGATTAGGATTATTTTGATT
>NZ_JBEBVH010000088.1:0-14185 GCF_040392825.1 Pseudopedobacter sp. | reverse complement strand
AGAATAGGGTCTGCTTAGTATCGTTTGAATTTTTAACTTCTATACCCAGTTCTACGAAGCCTTTTTGTGTGAATTTTATAGCATTATGAACTAAGTTACTCAGTATCTGGTGCAACCTTGTGGGATCTCCTTTTAAGTGAGGACTTAGTTTTTTATCTAAATTAAGACGCAAATCTATTCCCTTATCATCAGCAAATGAAAGTTGAGAGCCAATTAGGTTTTGAGCAAGTTTGGTGATATCCATCTTAATATTTTCAAAAGAGATCTTACCTGCTTCAATCTTGCTATAGTCGAGTATATCATTGACAATTGCTAATAAATTGTTTGCCGAGAATAACATGATATCAAGCTGCTCTTTCTGATCTTCTCGGGGATTGTTTTTTAACAGAAGATGAGTAACTCCTATTACGGAATTTAACGGAGTCCGGATTTCGTGACTCATTGTACTTAAAAACTCGCTTTTGGCAATTAGCCCTATTTCGGCCTCTTTTTTTGCTCTTCTTAGAACGAAAGAGACACGGTGCGAAAGAGCAAGCGATTGCAGGAAAAATATACTAATATATCCGAAAAAATTAAGAATTTGATGGTGATCAATAAGTCTCCAGTAACGAAAGAGTGTTAAAGAGAAGATTAGCAATAAAACCAAAGTACTGGCTATGGTATAAATAGATCCGGGTCTGTTTCTTTTATATGCTAACAAATAAACATAAGGTGTGTAAGTTATACAAAACAGGCAGACAAAAAGAAATGGTGTTATTAATTGCGTAAAAATGAATGGTGAAAAAAATATCGTAGCCAAAGAAAAAGAAATGCAGACAATAACAACGGTACGAATAACGTACCTGTTTACATCAAGAGGGAAAAGGAATCGGTTATATAAAGTAAATAAGCCAATACTCGAAAAAAGACTAAAATATTCCAGTCGAATAGTTATGTACCAACTTATATCCGGAAATAAGGAATGTAATAGATAGCTTTCAGTTCCTATTATTCGATAACTGTACAGAATAGAAAAGAGTGCGAAAAAGAGTATTGCATTGTCTCTTCTGCCAACTAAAAACAAGGCAAGAAAGAAGAAACCTCCCATTATAAGACATCCTGTTAAGATAAGAATAATAGCATCACTTCTATTCTTTTTTAGCTCCAAATGTTCCTTTTGGCCTATTAGTAGCGGGTCCATAGTGCCACCTTTACTGTGAGTGTAATTAGCTACCTGTAAAGTTAGGATGAGAGTATCTGTAGTGGATCTTAAACGTACAAGTTTGGTTTGCCAGTGCGGAATAAAATTTGTCGAAGAGGTAGTAACGTTTCCATTTTCCGAGACTAAGCGATTATCAATAAAAAGTTTATAGGAAGAATATGTAGGGGGAACAAGAATTGTATAAACAGCGCTATCGACAGGTAGAAGAAGTTTTGCCATATAAGTGGCATAACCAAAACTGGGCAGCGTCTTTCCCTGAATTTTATAATTCGTCCACTTTAAAGGAAAATCAACTAAAAGGCCTCCCTGCGGAAAGGAATCGGACGGGTCAATAAGTTTATTCCAGTAGAAAAACCATTCGCCTTTCATTTTAATGTTTTGGGAAAAATCTTGCTTACGTAAATCAAGAATTCCTTTTTTGGCATAGATCTCAGATTCGTCAGAAGAAAAAACTGAGGTAAATGAAAAGCAGAAAAATAAAGTAAGAAACCAATGACTTAACCTTTTAAGCATTTCCTTATAATATCGCTTTTTTTGAGAGCTTATAAAGATAATTATTTTAAAAAGATATTATTTACAATTCTGCTTTTCCTCTAAGTGCTATTTTTTCTTTTTGGGAACTTTTAATCCTTTTTCCCGGGCTTCCGAAATGCCTATAGCCACCGCCTGTTTTTTGCTGGTGACTTTATCGCCGGAGCTGGACTTGAGCTTGCCTTCTTTATACTCCTTCATAACGTCCCCGATTTTGTCCTGAGCCTTTTTTGAATATTTTGCCATAGTTATAGATGTTTGATGTACAAGTTATAACAAATAGCGAAGGGAAATGCTTTCAGAAATTATTTTTTTATTACAATAACGTAGCCTGTTGGCTTGCTAATTAATGCATCATTGACGGATAATTTAACAATTTCCAATGAACCGCAGCAATCGCCCTGTATATATTTTGTTTCTACTTTAATGGTGTCTTCCAGATTTCCATTTAACCAAATCTGTATTTCATCAGATCCAATAATCTGAAAAGAGATATAATTGGTACTTTTTTCTATTGAATAAGGTAAATCTTTATTTAAACGTAAACTATGAAGTTTTAATTCGAGGCCGGCATTTTGATCCTTCTGCGAAATTAAAGATGCATTGCTCTCATCCTCTACTATATTCAGTTTTAATGTTTCAGAGGCACTGGTACAGTCCATATCGCAGATATCATTGTCTTTTTCCTTTGAACATCCAAAGACAATACCAACCAAAAGTAATAATGAGAATATATGGCGTTTCATAACAGCAAAATCTTTATCTAATTTTTACGTCGAAGTGTTTAATATCGCTACAATTATAAAATAAAATGTGTTTTATTGAACAATAATTATATTTTTGCAATGGTTAAAACTAATTTTCGAATTATGAGCATGGTAAACGCAAACAACCCGTCACACTACAAAGTAATTGTTATCGGTTTATTTGTTACGCTATTTGGTGTATATATTAAGCAAATTATAGAGCATTCTTTGGTTATAGATTTATTAGGTTGGGTATTAACTTTCGTAGGAGCCCTAATTTCTATTTCGGGTGTTTTTAAAATTTTAAAAGGTTAATTTTTTAGACGATATAAGAAAAGGCTTCATCAAACGATGAAGCCTTTTTTATTTTATACTAGTAAGTCCTGCCTCGGTTATTTTTTTGAGTGCACTTTCGTGGGCTATCCAATAAATTTCTTCAGCTCTTTGTATTTCAAAAATACCTATACTTCCTAGATTTTCAGGTTCTATTAACAAATCTACTTTTTTAGTTTTTTCTTCGACATCATGGTTTACAGATAATGTAGCTGTACGTTCTAAAATATGTTTAATACTTCTGATCTGCTTAATTGGAGGTAAATGATTACAGGACGAGCCTATAATATAATCACAATCGGTGAGAAGTGGTTCTACGGGGAAATTATTTAAAACACCACCGTCTACATACAGATAATTATCAATTGCAATTGGATTAAATACGCCCGGAATGCAACAGGAAGCCAATACTTTTCTAATGAGCTGACCGCCCTCATGAAAATAGGTTAATTTTCCATTGTTGAAATTTGTAGCTGTAATGGTTAATGGAATATTTAATTCATCAAAAGAATCGTGAGGTAGATATTCTTTAAATAGCTTGTACGAAGACTCTAAATTCAATAAAGCGGGTTTTCCATAAGCCAACTTTAATAAGCGGAGTAATCGGGTGTTCTGAAAAATTTTAAGGGCATCGTAAGGGTCCACAAGGTTTGCATAGAGAGCACCAGCAATAGCTCCGGCACTTGTCCCAGTTATATGAGTAATTTGAATGTTTTTTTCCTTTAAGGCTTTTAAAATCCCTAAGTGAGCAATTCCTCTAACTCCGCCACCACTAAGAACAAGTCCTATTTTCATAACCAGTTTATTGTTTATGTTCGGGTCTGTATTTTGACCGTTTCAATATCTTCTGATAATCATTGTCTTTCATTAAATCCTGTAAAGTAACCTCAGGATTATTCTTCATATAGTTTTTTACGATTTGCCAGCCCGTGTAAATACCCAATTTTGGTGCCGAATCGTTGTGGCTTCCAAGACCTGGAGTAAACGGAGCTTCTGAAAGGTATTTCTGAATTTTGAGGTAATCGCTTTCATACAACAAATTTTCTTCTAAGAAATAAGCCCAAATATCACTTTCGAATTGCTTGGCCCAGTCCATTTGCTGTTTGCTATAGCCTATAATTGTACTATCTGCCAGATTTGGCTGAACTGCTTTCATAAAATACATAGACTTACCCTGATAAATCATTTTGTCCAGTAATGTTTGAGTTTCCGGTTCTGGAAACAATTCTTCTCTGGTAATAACTTCCACAATTCTGGGAGCAATATTATCCGGAGTAAATCTTCTGCTGATATATCTTGGGATGCTCTCCACCAAAGCAGGATAAAATTTAGATTGAGTACCTAAAAACATATCTAAGCCAATTCCAACATAATCTACTCCAATTGGCGTCTGAATTTGAAAACCAGAGATATAAGTAACTATTTTTGGGACTTTTTGTTGTGGGTAATAATATTTAATGTGTTTAAAGGCCTCTGAAATGGACGGTTCGGCCATTTTTAGATCTTTAAAAATGCTGTCTGTCTCATGTTGTAAATCTTTAAAAGCAGTTCCGGTTAAAATTTGCCTTACTAAAGGGTAATAACCTGTATCTGTAGTGCTGCCCAGATTTAGGATCTTGCCAAAGTAATCGTGGTAAAATGCTCCATACTTCTTCTCTAAAACAGGTAATTGGCTTGCCAGGCTATCGGGGTTTACTTTTGCCAAATCTCTGTCAAACCGTTCAATTCTCAGGTCTACTTTAATGTTGTCAACATCTATTCTTTTATCCTGGTTACAAGATG
Organism: Pseudopedobacter sp.; assembly: GCF_040392825.1. Lineage (NCBI taxonomy): Bacteria > Pseudomonadati > Bacteroidota > Sphingobacteriia > Sphingobacteriales > Sphingobacteriaceae > Pseudopedobacter > Pseudopedobacter sp. The sequence continues at coordinate 9,592 of NZ_JBEBVH010000088.1, read as the reverse complement.
AAAGGCAGATGAAGCTTATCAGGAAAAAAAAGTTAAATTTGACACTGTTATATGAAAAGCTCATTTTCATCATCATTCTACTATAATGTTCGAATTTAGGGAAAATACACGGGCTTTGTAAAAACATATTTTTAAGATTAACTATAACGCTATTGAGATGAAAAAACTATTAACAATTGCTCTGGTATTTCTTTTCGCAAACAATCTAAAGGCTCAATACAGAGAAGGTTCGGATTTTAAACTAGGTTTAACTGCTCACCCGACTTTGGGCTGGATTCGCTCTGATATTAATGCTGTTAAATCTGACGGATTGAGAATGGGATTTAGCTATGGTGTTTTGGGAGATTTCCTTTTTAGAGATACGTATGCATTTAGTACTGCATTAAAACTAACCACCATAAATGGCAAAACAGAGCAAACCGAAGGAGCAACAGTTACGCAATCTGTCTATAAGCTGCAATACATAGAAATTCCTGCTAAATTAAAGTTGTTAACGGGCGAAGATAAAAGTATCCGTTTTTATGGGGAATTTGGCTTAGGAAATACTTTTAACGTAAGAGCTAAAGGAGATGTAAAATCTAATGATGCCACTATTGCTGCAGAAGACAGTGATATTTATAAAAATATATCTTTTTACAGAGGTTCTATTATTATAGGTGGCGGAGCAGAAATAAGTACTTCTGGTAAGACAAGACTATTGGCTGGCTTAACATTTGATAATGGTTTTACAGATATCCAGAAGGGAGCCGGAACTTTAAAGAATTCTTATTTAGGAATTAATTTGGGTGTTTTCTTCTAACAGTGGTAATAAACAATTAGTATAATTAGAGGATTATGAAGATCGCATTAGCTCAACTTAACTATCATATAGGTAATTTCCCGTCTAACACAGCAAAAATTATTGAGGTGTTAGATAAAGAAAAGAAGAATGGGACAGATTTAGTTGTATTTGCTGAATTGAGTGTATGTGGTTACCTGCCTAATGACTTTTTGAATTACAATCAATTTATTAAGAAATGTACCGAGGCGTTAGAAGAGATAAAATCTCATACTAAAGGCATAGCCTGTATTGTTGGTGCACCGGAAATTAATCCGGTATTGGAGGGAAAAGATCTTTATAATGCGGCTTTTTTTATTGAAGAAGGAGAGATAAAGCAGATTGTTAGAAAAAGCTTACTTCCTACTTACGATATCTTTGATGAATACAGATATTTCGAGCCTGCGTCTGAGTTTAAATGTATCGAATTTAAAAACTATAAAATTGCATTAACTATTTGCGAAGACCTGTGGAATTTAGGTAATAATCCTTTGTATAAGACTTGTCCTATGGACGAGTTAATAAAGGAAGAGCCAGATTTAATGATTAATATCGCTGCTTCTCCTTTTGATTATAAACATGAGGAGCAAAGATTAATGATATTATCTCAAAACTGCAGGAAATATCAAATACCGCTGTTATACGTAAATCAGATAGGAGCTAATACAGATCTTATTTTTGACGGAGGTTCTCTGGTTTTTGACAAAGCAGGAGATATTGTTGCTGAATTGCCTTATTTCAAAGAAGATGTTCAGGTATTTGACATAGGGCAGTTAAAAAGTGCTATTGTGCTCGGCGAGTCTTCCCGGCAAAAAGAACCTGTAGCGCAGGTTTATGAAGCTTTGATTTTGGGAATTAAGGATTATTTCCAAAAATCGGGTTTTAAAACAGCTACTTTAGGATTATCTGGAGGTATTGATTCTGCTGTAGTATGTGCTTTGGCAGCAGAAGCTTTAGGAGCCGAAAATGTTTTTCCTGTATTATTACCTTCCAGATATTCTTCAGACCATTCCATAAAGGATGCTATTGATTTGGCGGAAAACCTGGGATGTAAATATACAACTGTTCCGATAGCAAAGATTGCAGATACTTTTGAGGAAAGTTTGGCCACAGAATTTGAAGGGCTTCCTCAGAATCTGACTGAAGAAAACATTCAGGCAAGATCCAGAGGGGTAATATTAATGGCCTTATCCAATAAATTCGGGCATATACTTTTAAACACAAGTAATAAGAGTGAATGTGCCGTCGGCTATGGAACCTTATACGGAGATATGTGCGGTGCCATCTCTGTTATTGGTGACTGTTATAAAACACAGGTTTATAAACTGGCGGATTATATTAATCGCGAAAGAGAAATTATTCCTGTAAATACAATTAAAAAAGCTCCCTCGGCAGAGTTAAGACCGGATCAGAAAGATTCTGATTCTTTACCTGAATATGATCTTTTAGACAAAGTACTTTTTGAGTATATAGAAATGCAAAAGAGTGCTGATGAAATTATTGCTGCCGGATTTGATGAAACGACGGTAATCAGAATTCTGAATTTGGTGAATAATGCTGAATTTAAACGATTCCAAACACCACCAATTTTAAGAATTTCCCCAAAATCTTTTGGAATAGGGCGCAGAATGCCTATTGTTGCAAAATATAAATTCTAAAAAATTAAATCTTTACATAATGAAAAAAGTTATCACTTTAATTGTTGTAGTATTTATGAGTGTATCTAGTCTATCAGCACAATCCAAATCAGAAAAGCAAGTTGAACAAGCGGTAGAAACTATGCGTTTGGCTATGATTTCCGGAGATAGAAATGTGTTGAACAATCTGGCTTCAGATCAGTTAACTTATGGACACTCTAGTGGCAAGATAGAAAGCAAAACAGATTTCGTAGAAACTTTAGCAACAAAGAAATCGGATTTCAAGAGCATTACTCTAAGCAACCAAAGTATAAATGTGCAAGGTAAAACAGCTGTAGTACGCCACGTTTTAGATGGAGACACTTTTGACGGAGGTAAACCAGGAAAAGTACATTTAGGAATTGTACTGGTTTTTGCAAAAGATGGTTCTAATTGGAAATTATTAGCAAGGCAGGCGTATAAATTACCTTAATAAAAAAAACACGTTACAATAACTGCAAAGGACACAAAGAATATAAAGAAGAGAGATACTTTATATTCTCTGCGTCCTTTGTAATTTGAATCGGTTTATTCTTTAAAAGACTCGAGCCGGTGAATCCTCGTAACATTCCGGATTTCAGTATTTGGATATTCGACCTTAAGCTGTTCTGTTAAATTTTCATGAAAGCTGAAATAAGCAGGTACAATAGGAGATTCCATAATCTTATTCTTTCCATTCATTTTGCTTCGGCTATATTCAATCATCAATTGATATTGATACGATTTATCGTCGTAAGAGAGGTGGATTGTTTTGGTGTTATTATCAAAAGAAACCTCGCCCAAAATTTCTCCCCCATCAATTCCACCAGGGAAAACATGTAGCGTAGAAGAGCCAGAAAGATAACTTATTCCATAAAGTGCTCCAATAGCTAATGGATTGCTCGTATTTAATTTTGTTTCAATTTCTGTTTTTATGTTTTGATCAGAAACCTCAATAACAAAGTCATATGACTTAACTTCGAGCAGACTGAAACCTCTGCTAACCCAAACTTTTACTAAAACCTGTTCCTTGCTGTTTTGATCTATAATTTTAATTTCTGTATATCCAACTTTATGAGAAGTAATCTTAATCTCGTCGCCTTGTTTTTCTGCAGTGGCTACATTTTCATCCGAAGTAATAATACTAAAAGGTTCCTGAATTGCGGACAGTGAAACTGTTGTATCATTGCCCAGAGTAATTCCTAGTTCAATAGTTTCGATTTCGGGTTTTACATCATTCTTCTTACAGGCAGCAAATAACGCAAGAAAAAAAACAAGTAATTGCAGCTTTGGTCTCATAATACTAATCTTAAAAGGTTTATTGATTTTATCTTTTAGAACTGTACGACCAATGCTGTTTCAATGATACAATATCTGTAAAATGTCTTCAATTGGCAGGTGATTTGTTGTTGGAATTATTCTTTTTATATTCAGACGGAGTTACTTTAAAGAATTCTTTAAAACACTCCCTAAAATATTTCAGATCGTTGAAACCAACCTGATATGCAATTTCAGAAACATTCATCTTGGTCTGGCTTATCAATTGCCCTGCTTTTTTTAATCTGATTGTGCGAATAAACGTCGAGATATTTTGACCGGTTAATGCCTTTAGCTTAGTGTATATTACAGTTCTGCTCATATTCATCTGATCTATAAACATCGATGTATTAAAGTTTTCGCTTGTAATATTCTTTTCGACAACAGCAATCGCTTTCTCCAGGAAAATTTCATCAGGAGAGGTTACAGTTAGCTCTTTAGGTTCAAGAATTGCATCTTTTTTAAATTTTCGGATCAGGTTTGCCCGGGTCGTCAACAGGTTATTTACCCTAACCTCCAAAATATCTGCGTTGAATGGTTTAGTTATATAAGCATCTGCACCTGTTTGATATCCCTTTTCCTGATGTATATGAGATGTTTTTGCCGTAAGCAGTATAACTGGTATATGGCTGGTCATCAGTGTATTTTTAATATTATTACATAATGCGAAACCGTCCATAACGGGCATTTGAATGTCGCTGATGATCAACTCGATAGGATTCTGTTGAGCTAATAAGATGGCCTGTTCTCCATTTTCAGCAACAAAAACATTGTATTTGCTGGTAAATATATTCTTGATGAAATTTTGCAGATCCAGATTATCCTCTACAATTAAAAGGCTTTGCAGCTCATCCTGATAAGGTTCTATAGATTGTAGATTTTGTCCGGTTTGTTGGAGTGAGTTCAATTCTGTGTCTATATAAAATGAATTGTTTTCATCAACAGGTTCTATTTCCTCTATTCGTTCATTTGCAGCAAGATGTTCATTGCCCAACCTTAATATAATGCTGAAACGAGTGCCTTCTGCTACCGAGCTTTTAACTGTTATTTTTCCTTTATGAAGCTCTACCAGCCTTTTTGTTAAAGATAAACCAATTCCTGATCCTAGATTTTTCTTTTGGTTGTCTATTTGATAAAACTGATCGAAAATAAGGTTGGTGTACTCTTCAGGAATAACGTAGCCGAAATTGACTACGCTTATTTTAACATAATTTACCAGCTTCGAATTTAGTTTTTTGGATAGTGTAGAAATATGTATAGTGACTTCGCCATGGTCGTCGCTGAATTTAAACGCGTTAGACAACAGATTAAAGAGAATGTTCTTCATCTTGGATTTATCAAACCATACCTGAATGTTTTCGCTATTAGAAACTAATTGGTAGTTGATATTCTTTTTTTCGGCCAACGAATCAAACGACCTCTTTATTTCCTGGACAAAGGGTACTATATTGCTTTTGGATGCCTGAAGCGTTAGTTTTCCCGACTCACTTTTTCTGAAATCAAGGATTTGATTGACCAGCTGGAGCAACATTTTTGAATTTTTCAGCATAATACCATGTTGTTGCTGAATGTAGCTGTCGCCCATATTTTTGCTCATCATTTTCTCCAATGGGCCAATAATCAATGTCAATGGCGTACGGAAATCATGAGATATATCTGTAAATAAGCTTAATCTTAACTGACTAATTTGTTCTGATTTTTCCTTCTCTTTTCTTTCTTTGATCCTGAGCAAGGTCAATTTTCTGATATAAAGAAATATACCACTCAACAAAGTCAGATAAAGCAGATATGCCCACCATGTTTTCCAAGGAGCAGGTAATATTTTGATTTTTATGAAGTCGCCTTCTTCGTTCCATACGCCGTCATTGTTAGCACCTTTTACTCTAAAAACATAATTCCCTTCTTTGATATTAGTGTATACTGCCTTTCTTTGGTTGCCAACATAATTCCACTCTTTGTCATTGCCTTCTAATATATAAGTAAACTCATTTTTTTCGGGATGCATGTAGCTTAGTGCCGTAAAGTCGATACTAAAATTGTTCTCGTTGTACTTAAGCGTGATGGTTAAAACAGAGTCGGTAATTTTAGTATACGGAGCGTTGTTTACCTCTATATTGGTGATATCAATTTCGGGGACAAAAGTGTTTTTCCTGATATCATTAGGATCAAAATAAGTTAATCCGTTTGTTCCCCCAAAAAATAACTCCCTGTCTTTAGTTTTATAAAAAGAACCATAGTTAAACTCGTTTCCCTGAAGACCGTCTAATTGGTTATAGTTTTTTATACTGTTAGATTCAACATTTAATCGGCTGATTCCGTTATTGGTACTTATCCATATATTTCCATTATTGTCAGATAGAATGCCATATATAATATCGTTTGGTAGTCCATCTTTGATACCGTATGATCTGGCTTTTTTAGTCTTCGGATCGTATAGGTATACGCCTTCACCTTCTGTGCCTATCCAGTAATTGTTGAAATTATCGACAAAAATGCAATTTACATACAAGGGAGAGTCTTCTTTTGTTGTTTTTTTAAGGGGGATTTTTTCTCTCCTTTTCGTTGTTATATTAATGGTCTCAAGGCCATTATCCCCACCAATAAGCAGCACATCAGAATCTTCTGTCTGTACAATACTCATAATGCTTTTAATGTCCCTGTCTATTTTTGATAATATTTTTGTGCTGACGTCATAAAAAATAAGCCCGCCGGTTAATGTACCAATCCAGATATTTCCGTTTTTATCTTCTAAAAGAGTCAAAACTTTGTAGCCCTTTAACAGCACATTGTTGTTTTTAGGGAAGTCGATAGTCTTAAACTCGAAAGGTCTTTTTCTGGGGTTCAGAAAATTTAGTCCACCGTCATGTATTCCAATCCAAATATTTTCATCGCGGTCAATAATTACCGATTTTACATTGTTAGCACTTAAACTGTTTGAATTATTCGGATCGTTTTTATAATAGTTAAACCTTTTTGTCGCTTTATCATAAAAATTCAGTCCTCCGCCTTCAGTGCCTATCCATAGATTTCCTGTAGCATCTTCAGCAATGCCGCTAACTACTCTGTAATTTAGTTTGTTGCTGGTATTACCAAAAGAAATGTTTTTAAAGGCCCCGTTGTCTCTGTTGTAATAATTCAGTCCATCTGCCCAGGTTCCCAACCACATATCTCCTCTCGAATCACGAATAATTTTATAGATGGAGTTTTGGCTTAAGCTATTTGAATTGTTTTCATCATGTACGATGTGTTTTAACTGGGAATGTGCCGGATTCAGTATATAAAGACCTGAGTAACTTCCTATCCATAAATTACCCGAAGGATCTTCGCATATACTACGAACGGCAGTTGAAATAGCCTTCTTGCCATTAAATTCGAAATCTACGAAACCTTTGGTTTTAGTATCATATAAAGCCAATCCTTGCTCGTAGCCTAACCATATTCGGTTTTTTTGATCTACATATAGTGTGGGGAGATCGTTCAAATGGATATTATTGCTGTTTTTCTTGGGGTAATCCAGGCGTTTGAAGGTCTTTTTGGTTGGATTATAAATATCAATATATCTTGTATTACATATCCATATATTTCCCTCTTTGGTCTTAAGCAAATATCGACTTTGGTTACCACTTAACGAATTGGCATTAGTATGCTGCTTTTGAATACGTTTTATAGCATTAGTATGAATGTTTATCTCAATAATACCATTGTCTGTAGCCGCCCAAATTAGCTCGCGGTTTATTTGCACAATGCCACGCACTATATGATCGGCAATATTGCTTTGTTTCTCAGAATGTTTGTAGCGAATAAATTGGTCTGTTTTTGGGTTATATTTATTTAGCCCAATTTGTGTTCCTATCCATAAATTACCGTAACTGTCTTCATAAATAGAGTGAATATTATTGTTGCTTAAACTGTTAGTGTCATTTAAATCGTGTCTGTAAATGATGAATTTGTTGCCGTCAAACTTATTAAGCCCGTCTCGTGTACCAAACCATAAATATCCTTTTCTATCCTGTATAATAGCCATTACTGATCTTTGTGACAAGCCATTGGCTGATGTAAAATGCTGGAATTTAAAGTCTTCTGGTATGTTGTTTAAATTCTGAGCAAATGTTGGTTGCAAAAGCATCCGGAAAAGCAGAATACAAAAAAAGAAACAGGCTTTCATTCGTTGAACGGTTGTTGACCAAATTTAACAAAATATATGACTGATTTGGTTGGCCATTGTTTCTGGTTTATTTCGATCAATTGGAAATATAACTCTCAAATATTGGCTTAATTTTTTAGAGATAAGGTTTCCATAGCTTAATATATCAATAAAAATCTACGTTAAAAGAACAAAAATTTATTTGTGGAAAGTTCATCTTACTCTGTCCAGTCGTCTGTTCTGAACGAAGAAGCGGGTAATCCGTAAATATTAAAGAGTGAACCTTCAACAAAGTTTTTCCATCCATAACGTACGGCGACAGGTTTATCTACCAAATCACTGTAAACGGTTAACTGACCTCTTTGAATTATAGCTTTTGCAGGTTTAAAAACTCTGTTTTCACCGGCGATTTCGAAGTGATCGAGTTCTTTTCCGAAACTGGAAACTCCGTTTGGAGCAAAATCAAAATCTATGTCGATTTTATTACCTGTAATTTTCATTGATTTGTAAAGAGGTCCACTATATTGAATGCCATTGTAACCATAGGTCTTCGCCAAAGCCCAATAGGCCAAACGTTGAGCTACTTCTGTTTTTTTAGCGGGATGAATACAGTCTTTTTCTCCGATGTCCATCGTCACCGCCATACCGGTATTTATAGTGTTTTGTAACGTATGGAGCTGTGCTTCTCTTAAAAATGCAGAATTAAAATCGGGTTTATAATCGAATGGAGCTATTTGTGTAAAATAGAAAGGAAAATCACCAAGGTTCCATTCCTGACGCCAGTTGTTAATCATTGCGGGGAATAATCGTCTGTATTGTTCAGCATTATGACGGTTTGATTCTCCCTGATACCAGATTATCCCCTTTATTGTATATGGAATTAGTGGGGAAATCATCGCATTAAATAATGCAGAAGGTGAATTTACAGTAATTTCCGACGAATTTTTAATAGAATGGAAATCAAATCCATTAGCAGCTAAAGTTTTGTTATTTGTCCAGGCCTCTACACGAGTGCCACCTACACTGCTACAAATAATACCAACAGGCACTTTTAATATTTCTTGTAATATTTTCCCATATGTATAAGCTACAGCACTAAACTTAGCAGTATTTTCTGGTGTAGAATTTTTCCATAACCCTTCACAACTGGTTAGAGGTTTATCACTTGCTGTACGTTTAACATGAAATAATCGGAGTTGATTATTAGTGCTGTTCATGATCAATTCATTCGCACCGTATACTGGTTGCCCAGGGAAGCCGCTCAAAGGCATTTCCATATTAGATTGTCCAGAACATAGCCAAACTTCACCCAGAAGTACATCCTGTAACTCTATATTGTTACTTCCTTTAATAGTAATTGAATATGGCCCACCAGCTTTTATGGTCTTGATAGCGGTTTTCCAATCACCGTTTGAGTCAGTTTTAGTGTTGGCTTTTTCGCCCCAACTTGTTTTTAAGTTTATTTTAGTATTAGGCTTATCGGTGCCCCATATTAATACTTCTGCATTTTGTTGAAGAACCATCTGATTGCCAAATAGCGATGCTAATTTTGTTTGTGCATGTGCGATTGATCCTATCAGGATAAATTTCAATAAGGTAAAAACTAAAATATTTCTTGAATTTTTCATAAGAGGGATTGTGAAAGAGCTATTTTATGGG
>NZ_JBEBVH010000087.1:0-14216 GCF_040392825.1 Pseudopedobacter sp. | reverse complement strand
TCTTTTTTTAATAAATGTCGTCGGGTCGGCGCAAAGTATAGAAATGTCCCCTAATGGTAAATGGCAGTTAGCTACTTTTGGCGGGGGTAGTCTCCCTCTTGGTAGCTATAAAGGCGATGTGGGGAAGGCAAAAAATGGTGCAATGCTGGGAATAACTGTTGATCGATACTTTAAAGAAAATAAATTTGCTTTAGGGCTCGATTTCCGGACTTTTCAACATGAAATATGCACCTGCGGGGATATCTATTTTACTAACGGGTCTCTCGTCGCCAAATATGATAATGCTACCAGATTCAGAGGACTAAATGTAATGGTTGGCCCAACATATAAATTCTCTGTTTATCAATTTGGAATAGAAGCTTTCATTAAAGGAGGAGCTATGTTTCAGGAATTTCCGCAATATAGCCATGTACTTACGGTGAATAATCAGGCTCAGTTCTTGCCGGAACAGACCAATAATCCAACAAGTAGTCCAAAATCTTTGGTGGGGGTCGGCGGAGTAAGAATTTCTTATCAGGTAAGTCCTGTTATTGGTTTGTTTTTGCAAACCGATTATATGAATACATTTGGGTCAACGTTCGGTAATGAAAATGGTGAATTCCACTATCAAAAATATAATCAAATACAAGATATCGACAGGAAAACTTCATTTAATGAAAGCGGGGGTGTTATTCTGAATCTGAACGAATACTTCGAATCCAATCCTGTAGATCTTCAAACACATATAAAAGCTTTTAATATTTTAGGAGGTGTCAGATTTATATGGGGCAAAGGTAAGAAGCCGGAAATACCAGAATTGCCCATGGTTATTAGCCCAACCGAAAACGTTAAAGATATTTTAATTGTAGCTAAAGATAAGCAAACAGGAATGTTATTGGAAAACGTTGTTGTGACGGTGAAATCGGGGTCAAAAATCTTAACTTTTATGACTGACGCTAACGGAGAAATTCCTAAGATTAAAAATGCGAAGCGTGATAATTATTTCATTTCCGGAGCTAAAAATGGTATTTCGACTACAACAGCAACTATTGCAGGCGCTGATTTTGATGAAGATAGTGAAGTGATTTATAGAGAAATTTTACATAATGATCCACGTTTTACTCTAATTGGAGAAACGGTAAGTTTAAAAGATGACTCTAAATTACCCAATATCAATACAATTTTAACCAATATCACCAGCTCTACTAAGACGTCTCAGGTTTCTGACGCTGATGCCAAATTCGCTTATCAACTGGCTCAGGAGTCGGACTACGCTGTTGTAGCACATCAATCGGGAAAATTTTCCCAAACCGAAAAAGTAAGTACCAAGGGATTGGATAGAAACGAAACATTTTATGTTAAGCTAAAGCTCCCGGTTGAAGATATTGAAACCGGAAAGACCTTTGTTTTAAAAGATATACATTATGATTTTGATAAATCTAATATCAGGCCGGATGCTGCCCGGATTTTGGATAATGTGGTTAATATTATGAATCAAAATCCGTCTTTAAAAGTAGAATTATCTTCTCATACAGATTGCAGAGGGAGTAATGCTTATAACATGATATTATCTAATGCCAGGGCAAAATCTGCAGTTGCATATATCGTAGGTAAAGGGATTGATAAAAATAGATTGGTAGCAAAAGGATATGGAGAAACTAAATTGTTAAATGGTTGTTATGATGGTATACGCTGTTCTGAAGTGAAACATCAGCAAAATAGAAGAACTGAATTGAAAGTTTTAAGTATTATAGATAAATAGATGGGGAGTTGAGGGAAGAAAAAGCCTTACGTTGAGAAATGTAAGGCTTTTTATTATAGTGCTTTAAAGGTATAACCCGCTTTTTGCCAATGTGCTAACGCTCGTGGTAATGTATATTCCATTCTGTCTTTAGCCTTTAGGCTATCGTGGAAAACAACAATACTACCCGGTTTCGTGTGTTTTAATACATTCTGAAGGCATTTTTCGGGAGATAAATTAATGTCAAAATCTCCGCTGAGAACATCCCACATAATAATTTTTAACCCTTCAATGTTTGATCTCAATTGTTTGATCTGGTCTTTTTTTATTCGTCCATACGGCGGCCTGAATAAATTGCTTTGTGTCAATTTTTGACATTTTAATGCATTGGATATGTAATTTTCTGTTGCGGTCTCCCAACCTTTTAAATGGTTATAAGTGTGATTACCAACCCCATGTCCCTCTGCAATAATTTGTTTAAATATGTCAGGGTGTTTATCTATGTTATCTCCAATACAGAAAAAAGTAGCTTTGGCAGAGAACTTTTTTAATGTTTCCAAAACGAAAGGTGTAACAATAGGTATAGGACCGTCGTCAAACGTAATGTAAATTGTTTTATCGTCTTTAGGTATGTTCCATATCAAATTATTGGCATAAAATTTTTTCAGTAACCATGGAGATTTAACAAGATACATAAATGAAAATGTTTATGTTTAAATATATCAAACGAAAGCAAAGATGAGAATAATTGTCTTTAGATTTTTGAAGGGTAAAAGTTTCGCTGTTTTTTTTAGTGTGCTATGTACTTTTCAATTATTTAGTATGGTAGTACAGGCACAGGCTGTTAGGAAAATTGGTCTCAGGGAAGCTATAGATTTAGCTTTATCTAACAATCTGCAGGTTAAACAAACTGTTTTGCAATCTGATATTTCTGCGGAAAATCTAAAACAATCTAAATTCGAGCTGGTGCCATCATTAAACGCTTCCAGCTCGGCAAGCAGACAGTTTGGTCTGTTTTTCGATCAAACTTCAGGAACCGTAGTACAAGAGGCAGATCAATTAGATGGAAATTTAGGTACAAGTGTTCCTATCTTTCAGGGCTTCTCTTTAAGAAACAGAGTTTTACAGAATAAAGCATTATTGAAATCAGATATCAGTAATGTCGAAAAAATAAAAAATGATTTACTGCTATCGGTAATAACAACCTATCTGCAGGCTTTGGCTAATAGAGATTTAGTTGTAGCAAGTAATCAGCAATTAACTTTGTCTAAAGAACAGTTAAGTATCGCCCAAAGAAATTTTGATGTTGGAAATAAAACCTTAGCCGATTTATCTCAGGCCAGAGCCCAGGTAGCGAATAATGAATTGAGCTTAACAAATGCACAAAATGCTTATGATCTTTCTGTATTAGAATTAAAGCAGCTGATGGAATTGAGTCTGCAGGAAGAGATAGAATTGGAAATACCGGTTATTCCTTCGCTGGCAAAATTGGAATCGGGGTACACAGCAAGTGCAGTTTATAATCAGGCAGTAGAAAATTACCCGGATGTGAGGGTAGCAAAATATAATACAGAAGCTGCCGCTTATGCGTTAAAAGCTGCCAAGGGCGATTTATATCCGAGTCTTTCTTTTAGGGGCGGAATCGGGACAAGGTATTCCAGCATTCTTTCGAATTCTTTCTCCAAACAGTTGGACGAGAATATTAATAAATATGTTGGATTGCAGGTAAACATACCCATATTCAATAACTATAGGATTCGTTCAGCCGCTAACATAGCCAAAATCAGGTACGAAAGTGCAAAAGTTGCAGAGCAGGTTGCTAAAAATAGTCTCAATAAAGTAATTAACCAGGCCATTTTAGATTTGAGAGCCGCTGATAAGCGTTTTTATGCTACCCAATCAGCTTTGGAATCTTCGAAAGAAGCTTTTGAAGTTACCAAGAAAAGATATGATGTGGGTTTGGTAAGTGCAATAGAATTAAATACTTCTCAGGTGAATTTCAATAAGTCTGAGTTCGATTTTATACAGGCAAAATATGATTTGCTTTTCAGGAGTAAAGTGGTAGATTTTTATTTAGGAAACCCTATAAATCTTTAAAATAATCGATTTATGAATAAAAAATTAAAGAAAATAATAATTGTTGCAGTTGTACTGGTTGTTCTTGGAGTTGTTGCTGCGAAGATGGGCTGGATAGGAAAAAGTAAAGCCATAAAAGTTGCAGTATCTAAAGTAGAAACCAAAGATGTTATTGAAACGGTTTCTGCCAGTGGCAAAATCCAGCCAGAAGTTCAGGTAAAACTAAGTCCTGAAGTGTCTGGTGAAATAGTAGAGCTGAATGTAAGAGAAGGTGATATTGTTAAGAAAGGACAATTACTATGTAAAATAAAGCCAGATATTTTAGTGTCGGGATATGAAAGAAGTGTAGCATCCTATAATGCTCAGAAGGCTGCAGTAGGAAGTGCTCAGCAACAAATTGTTCAGGCAGAAGCCAACTTTAAGAATGTCGAGGCCAGATATAAAAGGAACCAAACTCTATATAAAGAAAAAGTGATATCTGCTTCTGAGTTTGATGCTGCCCAGGCAGAATATCTGACAGCAAAAGCAAATTTAGAATCTGCGAAACAGGGACTGGTTGGGGCAAAATTCAATTTGGAACAAACCGGAGCGGCGGTTAAAGAAGCCGGAGATAATTTAGCCAGAACAAATATTTATGCTCCCGTAGATGGTGTTGTATCGAAACTGTCTGTAGAAAAAGGAGAGAGAGTAGTAGGTACTGCACAAATGAGCGGTACAGAAATCATGACTATTGCCGATTTAAGCAGTATGGAAGTAAATGTAGAAGTGAACGAAAATGATATTAACAGATTGAGTTTGGGAGATACTTCTATTATTGAAGTAGATGCCTTTATGGGGAAAAAATTCAAAGGTATTGTTACAGAAATTGCCAGTTCTGCAAGTATTGTAGGCGAAAGTGTAGATCAGGTGACTAATTTTGCAGTTAAAGTGAAAATTTTACCTGAATCATATGCAGATGTGATGCAGAAAAACAAACTTCCTTCTCCTTTTAGACCAGGCCTGTCAGCAACAGTTGATATACAAACTAATAAAAATAAGGGAATGGTTGTGCCTATTCAGGCGGTTACGGTTAGAGAAAATGAAAATCAGGAGAAGCCCGAAAATGATAAAGAAGAATCTAAACCAAAAACCAAAGCGAAAGAGTATGTTTTTGTACTGGAAGGAAATAAAGCTAAGCAGGTAGAAGTAAAAACAGGAATTCAGGACAATCAGTTTATCATAGTAGAAGGCTTAAAAAAAGACCAACAGGTAATCAGTGCGCCTTATAGTGCCATTTCAAAGGATCTAAAAGATGGAAGCGAGGTTGAAGTTGTGGATAAAAACAAATTGTTCGCCGAAGTTAAGAAATAGTAAATATTGCTAAACCCAAAGAAGACAAAGCATATAAAGATTTTTAATAAGGCAAGCAGCAGTACAGCTTTTAAGCTGTCGCCTGATCAATTTTTATTGTTTACTTTTTACTTTTTGTCTTACTTTGCATAACATGTACAACAATAAAAATAAGATAGGCGTAGTAGGAGGAGGCAGCTGGGCAACATCTATTGTAAAGATGCTAGGTGATAATGAAGCTGAAAAGCAGATTTTTTGGTGGATGAGAAATGAAGCGGCTATCACACATATCAGAGAATTTAAACATAACCCATATTATATTTCTGCTGTTGAATTAAAAATTCAACCCGAGAATGTAGATTCTGACATTCAGAAAATTGTATCACAATCAGATATTATTATTTTAAATACACCTGCCGCATTTTTGAAGCAGTCTTTAGCAGGGCTCCTTCCGGAGCATTTTAAAGGAAAAAAGATAGTTTCGGCGATTAAGGGAATTGTTCCGGAAGAGAATATGATAGTGGGCGATTTTATGCATGAAATTTATAAGGTACCTTATACTGATTTAGTTGTTATCAGTGGCCCCTGTCATGCCGAGGAAGTTGCACTCGAGAAACTTTCTTATCTTACTATAGCTTCACAAAATAACGAGTTAGCCTCGCATTTTGCTTCCCTATTGCGTACCAGATATATTAAAACTATTCTTTCTGACGATATATTCGGAACCGAATACGCTGCTGTATTAAAAAATATTTATGCTGTTGCCAGTGGTATTGCACATGGAGTTGGTTATGGAGATAACTACCAGGCAGTTTTTATTTCAAATGCTTTAAGAGAAATGAAGCGTTTTGTCGATGTCATTCATCCCATTCACAGAGACGTAAAAGAATCTGCTTACCTGGGCGATTTATTAGTGACTTGTTATTCACAATTTAGCAGAAACAGGACGTTTGGGAATATGATAGGTAAGGGATATACCGTTAAATCTGCCCAATTGGAAATGAATATGATAGCCGAAGGATATTATGCAACAAATTGTATTTTTCAGATTAATAAAAAATACAACGTAGATATGCCAATCCTAAACGCAGTATACCGTATTTTGTATCAGCAACAAGCGCCTGTTGTCGAAATGAGGCAATTGAGTAACGAGTTAATTTAAGAATTTATTAGTCATAGATTATAACCAATTGTCGTTTCAAGGGCTATTTCCTATATTGTTAACCATTTTATAATTGCAAACAAACATAAACCCAAATTAAAAGTATGAAGTATATTCTTTTATTCTTTGCGATGCTTGCATCAACAGCATCGTTTGCTCAAATAAATCTTCCTTCCTTTTTTTCCGACAATATGGTGTTGCAGAGAAATGCAGAAGTCAATTTCTGGGGTTGGGGAAACAGAGGTGGCCAGGTTCTTATTATTCCCTCCTGGTCAAAAGATTCTATCAAAGTAAAGGCAACTGGTTATGCTCGTTTTGATGCGAAGTTAAAAACGCCTGAAGCCGGTGGGCCTTATGAAATTACCGTAATTAGCGGTAGAAACAGAAGAACCATCAAAAATATTCTTATTGGAGAAGTTTGGCTATGTTCAGGCCAGTCAAACATGCAATGGAGTTCATATAATAAGCTCCAGGAAATGATAGATGAATTACCCAATGCCAATAATCCAAAAATAAGATTGTTGCAGGTAAGCAATATTGCATCTGCTTCGCCGCAAGATAATATTTACGATTCATGGAAAGAATGTACATCCGAAACAGCAAATGGATTTAGCGCGATAGGTTACTTTATAGCAAAGCAATTAAGCCGGGAACTCAATGTGCCGGTTGGTATAATTAACTCCAGCTGGGGAGGTACGCCGGCAGAGTTCTGGACTCCTGCAAAATATATAGAAAAAGACCAGGAACTGTTGAATAATGCTAAGGTACATAAACCTTCTACAGGAAAACCACATGAATACGCTACTTTATGGAATGCGATGATACATCCATTGGCAGGTTATAATATTGCAGGAGCTTTCTGGTATCAGGGAGAAACAAACGTTGGAACCTATAGTGGTTACAATAAACTTTTTTCTACCATGATAAAAAGCTGGAGAGAAGCTTGGAAATCTGATTTCCCGTTCTATTATGTACAAATTGCACCATATGATTATAAATCTCCGGCAAACGAACAAAAAGGAGCTTTTTTAAGAGAACAGCAGGCGAAAACTTTGAATGTGTCAAAAACAGCGATGGCTGTAATTACCGATTTGGTTCCGGATGTTAAAAATATCCACCCAACCAGAAAAAAGGAGGTGGCCCAAAGACTTGCCAATATTGCTTTAACAGAAGTTTACGGTAAAAATGCTACAGATTATAAATCTCCTGTTTATAAAAATCATAAAATAGAGGGCAACAAAATAATCATAGACTTCGATTATCTGGAGGGTAAACTGCAGGTAAAAGGTAAAGAGATAACAGATCTTTTTATTGCTGATGATTCCAAAAACTTTGTGCCAGCAAGCTATAAGATAGATAAAAATAAATTAATAGTATTTAGTAAAGATGTGAAAAAGCCAGTAGCCGTTAGATTCGGATTTACTGATATTTCCATGCCTAATCTGTTTAATGATAAAGGTTTGCCGGTTTCCCCGTTTAGAACGGATAGTTGGTAATTATTATTCGTGAGTTATTTGTATTCAGCAATCCCTTCTGTGGGATTGCTGAATAATATCCTGAATTAAAAGATAAACTTCAACACCAGTTATATTACCACTTGTTAAGATTTATCTTCACTTTCAATGAGTTTTATTAGTGTTTCTTTGCTAGGTAACACAGTTAGATACTTACTCGCAAAGATTTGTGTGTTATTTTCAGGAAGGGTAAATTCAACAACAGCCTCACTTTTATTTTGACAAAGTATAATACCGATTGTTTTATTCTCATCATCAAGTTTTACTTTTCTGTCGTAATAGTTCACATACATCTGCATTTGTCCAATGTCCTGATGCTTTAGTTCGCCAACTTTTAAATCAATCAGTACAAAACATCTTAAAATTCTATTGTAAAAGACCAGGTCAATTCTAAAGTGCTTATCATCAAAACTTATTCTGTTTTGTCTGGCAACAAATGTAAAACCTGTTCCAAGTTCTAAAAGAAAATGTTCAAGTTTGTCAATCAATTTTTGTTCTAACTCACTTTCAGAATAAATATTCTGTTCAGGAAGTCCAATAAATTCTAAAATATAAGGATCTTTGATCGCATCTTGTGGTCTCTGGATTACCTGGCCTTGCTCGGCAAGTTTAAGAATTTCATTTTTATCTTTACTCAAAGCAAGTCGGGTGAATAGAGCAGAGTCATATTGACGATTTAGTTCTCTTAAGCTCCAATTGTTTTTAAATGCTTCAATTTCATAGAACTTCCTTTCCAATTCGTCATCAATTCGCATCAATTTTAGATAATGCGACCAGCTCAATTTGAATTCGTCCGACAAAGTCGTATCATTTTTGGAAATTGGTAATTCCGCAGACAGTGTCTGCGCTTTTGAATAAACAAGATAAAATTGCCTCATTTGCTCTAAATTTCTTTGAGAAAATCCTTTTCCAAATTCAGCAGTAAGGTGTTTTGAAAGGTTTTTCAATAACTGCTTTCCGTAATCAGCTCTTTCTTTTCCATTTTGTTCTTCCTCAACAATCATTCGTCCGATTTCGAAATAAGTCAGAACCATAGTGTGGTTTATTGCCTGAAAGACGCTTTGCCGGGCTTCATTCAGTAAGCTTGAAATCTTCTTTGATAAATCGTTGAGAGAAATATTTGTCATTTATTTAGTTAAAAACTTAGAATACGAATATACTTTTTTTAGAGGTTATCCGCATTGGAAATCAAACAATATAGGAAACTTGTCTATGTATGCGATTAATATACCCTAGTTGCTAATAAGCTCCCATGTTAACATTTCACATAGGATAGATAAGATTCCGGAGTTTTGTATTTGCAGAAAAATAGTAACTTAGACCTAAGGTAAATCTGCGCACACTTAAATTAACTCTCTATGCCAATAGACTTATTAAGCGATGAAGAATTGCTTTCTCAGCTACAACAGGGAAAAAGAGATGCCTTTAATCAGATTTACGAGCGGTATTATTCCTTACTTTATGCTCATGCTTATAGAAAGCTGCAGAGTAAAGAAGAAGTACGGGACATTCTTCAAAACCTATTTATTCATATTTGGAACAATAGGGAAAATATAATTATACACTCAAGTCTATCTTCATATCTATATACTTCCGTAAGAAACAGGATTTTAAATTTCATTAGAGACACAAAAGTCAGAGAGCAATACATGGCTTCTATTCAGGAATTTTCTGAAAAAGGAGAAAATCTAATAGAAAGTCAATTGCAGGAAAAAGAATTAATCAGAATAGTTGAGCAGGAAGTAGCACTGCTCCCACCACAAATGAGATTGATTTTTGAGATGAGCAGAAACCTGGAAATGTCACATCAGGAAATTGCTGATGAATTGAATATCAGTCCGCTAACCGTTAGAACCCAGGTTAGAAATGCATTACGGATTCTTAGGGTAAAACTCGGAACACATATTTTTACAATTTTTTTTTAATTTCCAATACCCCCTTCCTCTTTTTGCCGTGTCATAGAATTATAAACGCCCCAATAGGCCTAAATAAGTTCGATGAAACAGAAAGAAGATTTACTTCACAAGTATTTTTCAGGCGATGCCAATGCCGAAGAAAAGGCATTGGTAGAATCGTGGTATTTAGATCTGAACAAAGATAAAAAGGAATTAAGTCAACAAGAACTTGAAGAAGAGTTTTACCTTGGTTTTAAAAATATAAATAAAGCA
Organism: Pseudopedobacter sp.; assembly: GCF_040392825.1. Lineage (NCBI taxonomy): Bacteria > Pseudomonadati > Bacteroidota > Sphingobacteriia > Sphingobacteriales > Sphingobacteriaceae > Pseudopedobacter > Pseudopedobacter sp. Next base: position 4,247 of record NZ_JBEBVH010000087.1, on the reverse strand, counting down.
ATAGACAGACACAAGCGTTTGTTCTATATCAGGATATCCGCTGCTGCAGCAATAGTGTTTTTGGTTTTAGGCAGTCTGTTTTTGCTAAACAATCGTTACGGTCAACAGCCTTCTGTTTCCAAACAAAACCAATTGGCTAATCAGGAAAATCTTAAGGACAAAGTAGTGTTAACGCTTTCTGACGGGCGAAAAATCAATGTTGGTAACATACAATCAGGGAGCGCTATCGAAGAAGAAGGGGCTGTTTTGTCAAAGTCGTCGGGTACCGAACTATCATATTCATCATCGGATGCGAAAAATATAAATGCCTTTAACTCAATAGAAACTCCTGTGGGCTTAAGTTTCCGGATCAATTTACCTGATGGAAGCAAAGTTTGGATCAACTCTATGTCGAAATTAAAATATCCTGTCCGTTTTCATGATGACGAACGTACAGTCGAGCTGGATGGTGAGGCCTATTTTGAAATTGCAAAGGATAATAAGGCTGATGGAAGCCGCAAACCTTTTAAAGTTATTTCCAGAAACCAAACAATAGAGGTCTTAGGGACACACTTTAATGTACGCTCTTACGAAGATGAGAATTTAGTTAAAACTACTTTATTGGAAGGAGCCGTGAAGGTACATTTTCAGGCTTTGGCTAAAGTACTAAAACCTGGAGAGCAGGCTGCTTATTCTAAACCAGATAATTCCGTTGCGATTTCAGAAGTTAATCCTGAAGATGTCATAGCCTGGAAAGAAGGTTATTTCAGTTTTAAAGATATAGATGTTGTAGCCTTTATGAACGACCTTAAAAGGTGGTATGACATAGATGTAGAGTATAAAGGCGAACTTAAGTCAAAACGCATCAGCGGAACTTTTTCACGATCGAAGAACTTGTCGGAATTATTACTATCTGTGGAAGATTTGGGAGATTATAAATTTAAAATAGTCCCGGGGGATGCCTCCGGAAATGGAAGGAGGGTTGTGGTAATGTCGAATTAGAATACAAACGGGATTGCCTGGAGGAAACCTGAGGCACTGCGAATGCCTCAAGTTCTGAGCTGTAAAAGCCCAATTAGGTCAATCTTACAATTGCATGCTATTACAATTATTAAAAAATAAGCCTAATCAATCAAATGTATAAAAAAAATATCGTAAAGCTATCCATTCCGGATAGTGGCATGTCTTATAGAATTTTGCTGAGGATGAAACTGATATTCCTTTTCCTTTCGGCAATGATACTACAAACCAATGCGGCAATATATGCTCAAAAAGTAGATATCAATGTCAAAAACGCAAATCTGAAAGATGTATTTAACATCATCAGAAAACAAACAGGGTACGACTTTGTGTACAAACTGGAAGACTTGAACCAGGCAAAACGGGTGAATATATACGCCAAAGCTGAACCCATTCAGCAGGTTTTGGAAAAATGTTTCCTAAATCAACCGCTTACCTATAAAATAAATGCAACTACAATTTCTGTGAAGAAAAAGATAGTGGATAATCAACCTCCAAAAAATATAGGCATAGTGGGTAAAGTAACAGATGAAAAGGGAGAGCCTCTGGCAGGAGTGAGTGTGAGGGTAAACGGAACGTCTGTTGGAACTATTTCAGATTATAATGGTAATTATAAAATAAATGTTCCGAATGTTGATGCCGTTCTTCAGTTTTCTTATATCGGCTTTGCTGTGCAGGAGAAACAAATATCAGGAAATACAGTAATTAATATTTCACTTAAACCCGAGGCTTCTAACTTGAGTCAGGTAGTAGTTATTGGCTATGGAGAGGTAAAGCGTGGCGATGTAACTGGTTCAGTATCAGAAGTGAAAATCGAGGATTTGCAGAAAGCTCCGGTACTTTCGGTAGATCAGGCACTGGCAGGGAGAATTGCTGGAGTGCAGGTATCTGCTAATGACGGCCAGCCAGGTTCAGAAATGAATATCGTCATACGAGGAGGAAATTCCTTAACGCAAAGCAACTCTCCTTTATATGTTATCGATGGTTTCCCTTTAGAAGATGCCAGTCTTATGAGCATTAATCCAGAAGACATCAAAACTATGAATGTTCTTAAGGATGCATCAGCTACGGCTATTTATGGCTCGAGAGGAGCAAATGGCGTTATTGTAATAGAAACTAAACAGAGTGAAGGAGACAATAAAACCAATGTTTCTTATAATAATAATATTGGTTTTCAAAGAGTAACCAATCGTTTGGAATTAATGGAGCCTTATGAATTTGTTAAATATCAATATGAAGCAAATGCTCAGGCTGCTGATGTTTTATATCTGGCTAATAGAGGAAGAACTGTAGAAGATTATCGAAATATACCCGGAATAGATTGGCAAGACCATTTATTTAGAGATGGATTTTATCATAACCATTCTTTAACCCTTTCGGGAGGAGGAAAAACCAGATTTCTTAGTTCTTTTTCTTATGTCAATCAACAAGGACCAATTATAAAAACAGGCTACGACAGAATTCAGGGAAGACTAAATCTTAACCACGACACCAAGAATGCAAAGTATTTTTTAGGAATAAATTATAGTCAGGATAAAGACTTTGGAGATGTATCTTCTTCCCCAGAGACTGCAACATATAGCAGTTACACGCTTTTTAGAGCATGGGCATTCAGACCTACATCAGGTATAGACGATAGTATGTTTTTTGACGAAATCATAGATCCCGAATCAGCTATAACAACCACAAATCCGATAATAGATCTTAATAATACATTAAGGGAAACCAGAAAGAATAACTTGTTAATAAATGCATCGGCGACATTTAAGATCAATAAAGACCTGGAGTTTAGGTCGAGAGGAGGTGCATCAAAGAGAACCTATCGCGAGGCAGGTTTTTATAACTCCTTAACTTCCAGAGGAACATCTTTATTACCAGGAAGTGTAAAAGGAGTTAATGGCCTGGTCAATTTTGTACAGATGGGAAACTGGCTAAATGAAAATACCTTAACATACCGTAAAAGAATACAACATCATTCTTTTACTGGGCTTGTAGGTTTTACGATGCAACAAAATGATTATAGCCGGTTTGGGTTGGCTGGCGAACAATTGCCAAATGAAGATTTAGGATTAAGTGGGCTTGATCAGGGGACAGTTAGTGCAAATACAGCAATAATCAATAAAAATTTTTTAATGTCATATCTGGCAAGGGCAGACTATAATTATAAAAGTAAATATTTATTAACACTAACCTTTAGAACAGATGGTTCCAGTAAATTTTCAGACGGTAATAAATGGGCATACTTCCCATCTGCGGCCTTCGCATGGAAAATGAAGAACGAGAGGTTCTTGCATAACTTTACTTTTTTAACAGATGCTAAATTGCGGACTAGTTTCGGTTATACAGGAAATAACAGAATTGGTGATTTTACCCGGTTCTCACAAATTACAATGCCATATAGTTCCCATTATTCTTTCAATAATGGAAGTCCAACATTAGCGGCAATCCCTAGTATATATGGTAACTCTGATTTGAAATGGGAAACAACAAGACAACTTGATATAGGTTTAGATTTAGCTTTCTTAAAAAACAGGATAAGGTTGACCGCCGATTTTTATGATAAAGTAACAGATGACTTATTGCTAAGCGCCCCTGTACCTTATTCTACCGGATATACCAATATCTACAAGAATATAGGAAGTATCAGTAATAGAGGGTTAGAACTCTCTTTATCAACGGATAATATAAAGACAAAGCATTTTACATGGTCATCTGATTTTAATATCAGTTTTAACAGAAATAAAATACTTTCTCTTACCGACGAAGCAAACAGGCTGCTGACGCCGATAGGATGGTCTAGTAATTTCAATACCGTTAACTTATATATGGCACAGGTAGGGGGACCCTCTGCAATGTTTTACGGTTTGGTATGGGACGGAGTTTATACTTATGATGATTTTGATGTTATTGGCGGAGAATATGTCCTTAGGAAGAATGTGCCCACCAATGGTTCCTCTAGAAATGCAATACAACCAGGTTTCATTAAATATAGAGATTTAAATGGGGATGGAATTATTAATATTAACGATAATACTATTATAGGCAGAGGATTGCCGGTGCATATAGGAGGATTTAATAATAATTTCCGGTATAAAAACTTTGGGCTGAATGTGTTTTTCCAATGGTCTTACGGTAATGATGTGATGAATGCTAACAGAATGTATCTGGAAGGAAACATCAACAACAGTATAGGGATGAACCAATTGCAAACTTATGAGAACAGGTGGACTCCCGAGAATCCGAACAGC
>NZ_JBEBVH010000086.1:0-14218 GCF_040392825.1 Pseudopedobacter sp. | reverse complement strand
ATTATTAAAATGTGCTATTCCAAGAGCATTTCTAAAATTGATATTAGATACGCTTGCCAGTGCGATATTGGTAATTTTTGTATTTGTATTTCCGTTAACATAGGCAAAATCCCATTGACTCGCAATCATATAATCGGTATTAGCTTCTGCGGAAAGCGGTTGTACTTCGGCAACATATCCGATATGCGTACCCGATAAACCATTCATAAATATAATCTCCGGATTAGTACTTTGTAGTGTACCGTTTACTATAACCCATTTGTAAAAAGCAAGCGTTTGTCCTATTGGAACGAATATTACTGCGCTATTATCCACGTCTCCATAAACATTTATTCTTCTTCCTACGCCCCTATCTACAGTAGTCATAGATGCCAATGCGGGGTTGGTATTTGTTATATTCACCAGTAATTGCGGGTTCGTATCGAAAGGGCCACTGTATTTATAGATCCTAAAATTTTGCCCGTAAGCTGCTCTGTTAATAGCTAGCAGATTGCCTTCATTATCTGAAATAAGCTGATTAGTTAAACTTAACGCCCCTGAAGTTGCTGTAAAAGGCATATACATATCCTGTATATATTCGCCGGTAAATCTATTATAAACTCTGTACTTAGAAGTCCCAGCGGTACCGGAAGTTGTTAGAATTAAATAATCTCCGCTAACTGCCAGACAGTTTTCATTTGTTCCGGTAAAACCTCCAAAATCTGCTCCAGGTTTAGTCCATAAACGCCTGTTTATTCCAAATCCATAGTCTAATTTTACAGGTTCTGTTACTACAAGTTTATATGTTTTTGAAATATTCCCCTGTGCACTTACAACCAAAGGAACGGGATTCGATAAATCTATAACCGCTCCATTTTGTATAGACGCAGAAGAATGTCGGTTAATGGTATATTGAATTTTAGATTGCGAAACATCTGTACCAGGTAGTATAAAAAACCTGAATTCGTCTTCGATTTCTATTCCTTCGATTTCTTGCGTATTCCCGTCTGCATCTTCATACGACATGTTAACATTTGATATGGAAACATCCCCTACACGCCTGGCAACCACAACATAAGTGTTCTGCTTGCCCGAACCCGAAGTTACTGTAATATGTACAGGATTTGTTAGATCCATAGGCTTGCCTAAAACAGGGCTTACAATTGCATCCGCAGATAAAGTAGCTCTTAAAATAATCTTTCTTAGATCAGTCTCATAATCTGTCTCTATCGGATAATAATAAGGAATATCAAAATATATCGTGTCATTACTAAATCTCGGTTCAAACAACCTCTTTGGCCCTGCTGCCTCGGTATTTGCAAAAATATCGGTAATATCTCCGGTTGCATTTCTTTCGATAGTATCTGCTTTCTTACAGGCACCTACAGATAAAATGATAGCTATAAGTGTCGTTATATAAATATACTTTTTCATCATTCAGAATAATTAAATTACCAGCCGTGTATTTGATCCAATAAATTATTGCGCTGTACTTCTGTGTCAAGTATTGGCAAATAATACAATGAAGTATAAAACTCTCTGTCCTTGTTATCGACACTTACAGTCTCATAAACCAAGCCTGCGCCCATCGAGCTGATTTTATGTCCCGTAAATCTTGTATTGTTTAATACAATGTGTGCTTTTCGCCACCTTCTTAAATCCCAATACCGGTGCCCTTCAAAAGCAAGTTCAACAATGCGTTCATGTTCTATAGCTTCCAACAAATCTGCTTTATTATTTGCGGGAGTATTAGGCAATCCTCTAAATGTTCGTAATTGGTTCAAAGCCAATCTCGCACCTATAACATCATTTAACATAGTTTTGGCTTCTGCCAATATTAAAACCACTTCGGCATATCTTATCTCATTCCAGCTTTGTGTACTCCTGTTAACTAAAAATGTTGTATTATTAGGATCGAGCATTTTCTTTGCATAATAACCAGTCACTGTTTTCCGCGGGTCTGCAATACTGGCATAACTTACAAATCCGTCCGTAGTACCTGTTACAGTAGTATTAAGTACCCTACCTTTCCAGGTTGCTCCGTTATACAAAATGCTTGCATAAAACCTTTGTTCTCTGTTTGCATAAGGGTTATTTGCCATAGAAGAGTTTGCCCAACTAAACTTATTACCATCTGCCATTTCAAATTCATCTACCAATTCTGCAGTAGGTACCCCATAAACTAGTGTTTGCCCTGGTTCGTCTCCGGGAGGTACAAAGCCCAAATCATATTGGTGTGTAAATAGCTGTGGAACAAAATCTAACCTAAAAATAGATTCCTTCGAATTTTTGCTTTGGAAGATATTGGCAAAATTTGTTTCTAAAGCATAATATCCCTCATCTGCCAGGTCCACTACAGCTTGTGCGGCGTTTTTGGAATTGGTATAATAATCTTGTGCTTTTCCTGCAGGAATTCCAGTAAGAAGATCATGGTTAAATTGCTTTTTATCAAATTCTGCAATAGATGCTGCATATAACCACACTCTCGCCAATAAACTTAGAGCTGCTCCTTTGGTTGCCTTACCGTCATACTTTCCCCCTTCAATTGTTTTCCATGTTTTTGGAAGATGTTCTACTGCAAACTGCAAATCACTGGCAATGAAATTGTAACAATCATCTTCTGAAGAACGGGGAATATCCTTTTTTGTATGGTCATTCAACTCTTTCATCAAAATTACACTACCATGTAATCTTACCAACCAGAAATAAACATAAGCTCTTATAAATTTAGCCTCAGCTTCGTAAACCAGTTTTTTATCATCCGCAATTTTTGAGTAATGCTGTAATCCATAAAGAAACTCGTTCAGCCTTCTAATTCTGGTATATCCTGTTGACCAATAGCTTAAACCCGGACTTGCCGAATTAAATCTTGATGCCTCAGTCGCCAGAATATTTACAGTTCCGTTACCTGAAGACGTTGAGGTATACTTCATTATATCTGTTAATCCGTCAGTTGCATTGTCTGTACCAACAGGGAAAGTACCAAATTGGAAACGTCTGAATTCCTGATACATACTATTAATGTACAACTCTATACTTCCAGGTTCATTCCATACTGTTTCTTCTGTATATCTGTCTGTCGGAACTTCGTCAATCTTACATGAACCTAAAAACGAAGAGCAGACAGCCAGTACTATAATTCTTTTTATATATTTATGTAATATGTTCATAATCTGATTTTTTTAATTGAAGATTACATTAAGCCCAAATGAGAATATTCATTGTTGCGGATAAAACCCGTTATTAACATTCGGCATTTCTGGGTCGAAATATTTCAGATGAACCCACGTTAATCTTCTGTATTTTTGCATGATTTAAAATCCGTTTTGGCAAAGAGTAACCTATCTGCATGGTTTTTAATCGTAAATAGGCTCCGTTTCGTAAAAAACCCGAGCTGGCATGGGCATTATGTGCTCCTAAAGTAGCTTTACCCGCCGTAAGTCGTGGGAATGCTGCATTTGGGTTAGTAGGACTCCATGAATCTTCCACTAAAAAATAAGGCGCATTACCATTCTGATAAAATGATCTTGACATTACAGTAAAAGCTTCTGTCCCGGCACTTGAACCTGTGCCAACGCCCGAGGAACCTTCATATAAACCGGAAAGTGCTACATCTGATAAAGCCGCTCCCTGAAAAAATGCAGAAAAATCAAATCCTTTATATTGTAAATCCAGATTTAAACCGTACATGATTTCCGGAATATTACTTCTACCTATAAAGGTTCTGTCATCAGACCTGGTAATTCGTCCGTCATTATTTAAATCTTTGTATTTAAAGAAACCAGGTGCAACAATGCCTCCTGATGGAGAAACCGCATCTGCTGTTTCTTCCCAGGATTGGTACATACCTTCCACAACAAAACCTATTTTTTCTCCGTAAGAACGGCCTACCGTTCTTTGCCAATATGGAAGATTAGGATCTTCATCTCTCCTAATAATTTTGTTTCTTGCCCAGTTAAAATTACCTGTTACACCATAATATAATTCTCCAACTTTGTTCTTATGCCTTATTTGCAAGTCTATTCCCTTGTTTTCCATAATCCCATAGTTAACAATGGAGGGATAAAATCCTCCCGTTGAAGCAGGATATAGCCCAGATACGGGAGCAAGTATATCTTCCGTAACCCTATAAAACCACTCTGCATCAAAACCTAATTTTCCATTAAACCATTCAGATTCAAACCCTGCATTCAATGTAGTTGATGTTTCCCAGCGGATATCCAGGTTTGGTGGAGCATTCGTTGATAATCCCTGAACGGGTACACCTCCTAAAACAATTACAGGGCCATCTGACAGTTGGTAGCTTTGCAGGTATGCAAAACTGTTTGGTATTTTATCATTACCAGATTTCCCAACAGATGTCTTTAATTTTAAATGAGTTAACTTATTAAGATGGTCTTTCATAAAAGACTCCTTACTGATTATCCAACCCAAAGCCGCCGCCGGAAACAACTCCCATCTGTTAGATTTTGGAAAATTCATGGAGGCATCATACCTTGTAGCCAACTCTATCAAATATTTATCCCTAAAACTATAATTAATCCTACCTACATAACCCGCTCTTGCATTTACGCTGCTGGAACCTCCAGGCAATACAAAATCTTCTGGACTCACGCTTCCATAGTCCAGCTCATGCAAGCCTGTTAAAGGGAAACTTCTTGCTCCTGCAGATAAAGTGCTGCTCTGGTATCTCGACCATTCATATAGTGCCAAAATATTAAAGGAATGTTCTCCCAGCTTTTTAGTATAATTTATACTTGGCTGAAACGTTCTCCTGTTGTTTTGTACAAAGGACTGAGTAAGTGAAGTTCTTGTAATACCCGGAACCGTACTTAATTCAGTAAAAGATCCCGTATTTTGTTCTCTGTCTCTTCCCATTAGAGGGTAGGGCTGTAACCATGTTTTATTTTCATTGCCTGTTTTATCATATGCTGTGAGTAACTGCATTCTTAAACCGGAAACCCATGGTACATTCAGTTTAAATGTGATATCTCCCTGAAATATGTTGGATTGCCTTTTTTGGTAACCAGAATTTTCCACAGTAGCCAATGGGTTAATCCAGCCTGGAGAACTTCTGTAAGCGGTATATACTCCGTTTGGAGCATACATAGGTAAATTGGGCAACATCATTGCTGCCTGATAAAATGGATTGAGGTAAGAAGAATTATCAGGAGAGATGCCCGGTGTATTTGTATTTTGTTGCCTAACCATTAGGTTGAGGTCTACCGATAGTATTTTATTCAAATTCGCACTAACATTGCTACGTACATTGTATCTCTTAAAATCAGTATTTTCTATCACCCCACCCTGATCTAAATGCGCAATAGAGGTAAAGTATTTTATATTTTCATTTCCTCCATTTACCGTAACCGAATGATGCTGTGAATTACTGGTATTTTTTAACAGCTCACCAAGCCAGTCTGTACTACCGAAAAGTATATTTTGATTGGTGCCATTTCTTATAGATCTTATTAAACTTTCGCCATATACATAAGGTACAGGATTTCCACCCGTATGCATCAGGTATTCGTTATCTACGTCTGTTGCTTTATTATACCATTCCATATAATCAACAGCATTCAGGAATTCTGGAAACCGGGTATTTTGTCCTATCATATAGGAACCGTCATAAGATATAGATGCCTTTTGTTCTTTACCTCTTTTAGTCGTAATTAATATAACTCCATTCGTTGCCTGCAAACCATAAACAGCTGTAGACACGGCATCTTTTAAGAGGGTTATACTTTCTATTTCTGAAGCATCCAGATGTGCGAAAGATTCACGCTGAACACCATCTATCATAATCAAAGGTGACTGGTTTGCTCCATAGGTGCTTATTCCCCTAATGCGGAGTGTGGCATCATCTGCTCCCGGGCGTCCAGATTGTTGCAGAGAAGTTAAGCCGGGCAACCTTCCTGCCAGAACGTTTGTAACGTTCATTGCTGGCGCTTTTTGTAGCTCATCCCCTTTTATTTGTGCAACAGAGCCTATAACGTCTGCTCTTTTTTGAGTACCATATCCTACAACTATTACTTCATTCAGCTGCGAATTAGATTCTTCAAGAATAATATCAAGTTTTTCTAAAGAAGCACTTACTTCTTTAGTTATAAAACCTAAAAATGAAAAGACTAATACGGTTTGCTTTGAATCAACCAGTATAGTAAACTCGCCATCAGCATTGGTTACTGTACCTCTATCAGTCCCTTTAATCTTTATTACCACACCGGGCAAGGGAATAGATTTTTCATCAGTTACTTTACCGGTAACTCTTTTTTGTTGCCATATATTAGTTCCTAAATCTGCCTCTTTGGGTTTATTGTCTTCCTTTCTACGAATCGCTATGGTTTTATCCTTAATAAAATAAGTTAGTGATTGTGGTGCCAATAGGACATCAAGTAGATCTTCCAGGGATTTGTTATCAGCATCAACAGTAACAAGTGTACCAGGATTTACATATCTGTCATTATATATGATCAGATATCCTGTTTGTTTTTCTATAGATTCTAATACTCTGCTTAATGACTGGTTCTTTACTTTTAGTGTAACTGTTTGCGATAGGGACGTAGCACTTAAATGTAAACATATACACAATAACAACAGCGAAGTTAGCTTCATAATTCGCAATAACTGGTTAAACTCTCTGAGCTTTTTTTCATATCTCAGTGAGCAAATGACATAATTTATCATTACGTTTGTACGTTTGGATAGTTTAAAAATCAACGGTAACTCTTGGTTTATACTGGTTCTGTCCGAACTACAGGGGGAAGTGTTAGCAGCGCTCCCCTTTTCTGTATCAGTATTTTTGTTCTAATATTTCTTTATTACATCTTTCATACATTAGAAATGGTTATTAAAACAATTAATTAACTCTCTTCATTTAATTCACAATTAGCTTCTTGCCTTCTATATGAACACGAACGTTGGATACATTCAACAATTCAAGTACAGATGATAAAGACAAACTTCGGTTCATTTTACCCGTAAAAGTTTCTTTTGGTATTCCTTTTTTATAAATCACTTCTACATTATACCAACGGGCAATCTGCTTCATTATCTCCTCAAACGGTGTATTTTTAAAATAGAATAAACCATCTTTCCATGCGATAAAAGGAGTAACATCTACCTGTTTTACAAGGATATCATTAGCAAGATTATTTATACTTTGCTGTCCGGGTTTAAGTATTGTCTCTTTACGAGTTCCTCCTTTAACAGCCGATTTGCCAACTGCAACTTTTCCTTCAACTAAAGTGGTTAGGGTTTCAGCATCTTCTTCATAGGCAGATATATTGAACTGAGTACCAATAACCCTTACATTTTGTCCATTGGTTTTTACAATGAAAGGAACTTTACTTTTTGTTCTTTTATTCGTTTTTGAGGTTACATCAAAATATGCTTCTCCCTGCAGTTCTACTATACGCTCGGCATCACCAAACTTAACGGGGTAATACAGGGTACTTCCCGCATTAAGCCAAACCTGCGTCCCGTCTGCAAGCGTAACCCGATAGCTTACTCCGTTTGGTGTCGCCAGTTTAAGCTGATAATTTTTTAAATCACTTCTGTCCTTTATAGATTCAGTTTCGTTACCCAGTACTGCAGAACTGTCTCCATAGAGAATATCATCACTGATAATGATTCCTTCCTGGGTTGTACTCAGGTTAATTTCACGTCCATCAGACAATGTCAATACAGCACTATTTCCTTCCGGCTTTGCATCTTTTGTTTTCGCAGTTATGGCATGTTCGCCCTTCATTAAGTTTCTCTGGTTTAAGATCCAAATTCCGGTACATATAGCAATACCTGCAATAATAGCGGCATAGGACATCCATTTCCTCCAGAGATTCCTCGTGGGGGTAGAAATCTGAGACAACACCGCTTGTTCCATTTTTTTATAACGATTTGCACCAATAGAATCTCGCCACAAATCGTCAAACGATTTCACATCAGTTATCAGCTGTTCTTCTTTAAGAATATGGTCTAACAACATACGGTTTTCGGGAGCACTGTTTGCCCATTGCTCTAATACAGTCAATTCTGTAGGAGTAATAGTTTCTTGCAGCTTTTTAAAAATTAATACCGAAATATCCGTCTGTTTGCTCTCCATTCTATATTTTTTATCCTTCTTTACATAGAAACAGGGAAAACAGAAAAACCTGTCTGAAAATTTTATTTTTTTCACAAATTATTCACACTTACTTAATATGAGATTTATAGCGACTAAAAATTCAGAACCGACCTATCGAACACCAAACCAAAATAACAATCTGATTCACAATAACTTTAGCTAAAATTATGATCATTTATCCAAGCAAAAATCCAAAGTTACGAATGAACTAATTCACTTAACAGGAGTAGAAAGGATATATAAAAACACCATATAATACAGTAAATTCTTATCCTTAAAAATTTTTTGCAATGCTTGTGTTGCTCTGGAGCGGGCAAGAAATACCGCATTTGGAGAGATCCCCAATTCCCGACAGATTTCTTCGGTAGAGCAACCGTCAAAATAGGATAACCGGAATACTTTAGCCTGCTGTGCAGGCAAATGGTCTAGTTCCTGATAAACCAGCGCTATGGTTTCTGCATGAATCATCCCCGTAAGCACATCATTTCCCGGTTGTAAAATTTCTTCTGATAGTTCATCAAAACTAGTACGCCTGCGTGTGCCTGCAAGCTCCAGATGATTAAAACAGGCATTTCGGGTTGAGATATATAAAAATGCCTTAATATTTTCCGGTGATTTAAAACTGCTTCTGGCCTCCCACACCTTTACAAAACTGTCTTGCACAATCTCTTCTGCAACCTCTCCTCTTTGTACAATACGCTGTGCAAAAAACGTCAGTTCACGCAAATGTTTTTGCATAAAGTACAAAAGTCCCTGCTGTTGCCCTTCCTGTAATAAGTGTAAATGAGAGTCTATAGTTGTCATTGCTAATGCAATTAATACAAAAACAAAATAAAAGTAAAATATATTTAGAAAATAATCATATCCAATTGTTGCTCCAGGCTCAAGTCGGCAGGTATTTTAAGCCCATAATCCGGTAATTCCAATGTTTTTAATTGCGATTCCAGTAAAAGTGGATTAAAAAAATGATTTTCTCTTCCGTGCAAACGTTGTTTTAGTAATAAGTTATCTGCTACTATAAAAATCCATTTTATCTCGACTTCATTATTTCCGCTTAAAATGCTACGATACTTCTCTTTTAATGCCGAACAAGCTAAAATAGCCCCGCTCTGTTTATTCCATTCAACTAAATTATCATGCAAAGTTAGCAGCCACGGAAACCGATCCTCATCAGTTAAAGCTTGCCCCCTTTTCATCTTTTCTATATTTGACTGCGGGTGAAAATCATCTGCATCATAAAAAGGCAAATTCAAATGTTTGGCTAATAACTTACCTAGGGTGGTTTTTCCAGATCCCGATACACCGGCTATGATATAGAGCATTTTATTATCCTTTATTTTTTGATAAAGCAAGATACTTGATTACATCATTTTATGATACATTTTTTTAAATACCTTATTGGATTATTAAAATATTATATTTTACTTTGTAATTCAAAGTTCTTTTCAAATGCAAGAAAAAGATATTTATTCAGAGCTTAGTTCTATCAGGAACTTAATGGAGCGTTCCTCCAAATTCATTTCATTAAGTGGGTTATCTGGTATAATGGCTGGTGTTTATGCCTTAATTGGTGCTTTCCTCGGATATAAAATTGTTTATGTCCCGCATTCAGCTCTGGAATACAGAAATCATTACGTCAACGATCCTAAAGTATTAGGTCAACTATTTTTAGTTGCCTTTGCAGTCCTTATACTTTCGTTGGCTACCGGCATTTGGCTCACTATCAGACAGGCTCGAAAAAAAGGTGAAAATTTCTGGAATCCCGTAAGCAAACGCCTATTAACAAGTCTGGCCATTCCCCTATTTACAGGCGGACTGTTTATTTTAATATTAATTTATCGTGGGGACTATAGTATAATAGCTTCCGCTTGCCTTTTATTTTATGGACTGGCTTTAATATCAGGAAGCAATTATACTTTCTCTGATGTGAAATGGTTAGGGTTCTGTGAAATTGCACTGGGTTTACTTTCGGCTTTATTTCCCGGTTACGGTATCATTTTTTGGACAATAGGTTTTGGCATCCTGCATATTATATATGGTTCTATGATGCATTTTAAATACAACAAGTGAAGATTTCGTTAGAACAATTTGATAAAGCTTTTGAAAACCGTTTGAGGTTACAGGTTATGAGCGTTCTGGTTGCCAACGAGTATTATGATTTCAATGCTCTGAAAGAACTGCTAAACGCTACAGACGGTAATCTTGCATCCCATCTTAAAGCACTGGAAAAGGAAGAATATATTATCGTTACCAAAAGTTTTATAGGCCGCAAGCCTAACACCCAATATGCGGCATCTGCTAAAGGCAGGGAGGCATTTAAAAAACATCTGGAAGCTTTGGAAAATTTAATTAAACAACAAAAAAACAATATTTAACCAACTAAATTTTTTTAACCATTTACTTTGAAAAACAAAGTACTTTTAAAAACTAAAACATGCTAACAGAAAACAATTATTCAAAAACAGCGCATTGGTTCAGAGAATCAATGCTGGTTAAGCTTTGCTTTATCGGATTCCTTACGCTCCTTCTGCTGATTCCTTCCACCTGGGTGCAAAGTCTTATCAGTGAAAGACAGCTTAGACAAAATGAAGTAGTTGATGAAATATCAGACAAATGGTCGGGTAAACAATTAGTAGAAGGTCCGGTATTAATCTTACCATATTTAAATACAATTGCAGAAAAAAATGATAAAGGCATAATAACGTACAAAGAAGAGTTACAGAATATATACATTCTGCCAGAAGAACTTAACATAAATAGCAATGTAGACCCAGAAACCCTATATCGGGGAATTTTTGAGGCCGTAGTATATAACTCGAAAATAAATGTGAATGGGAGATTTAGTCCATTAGAATTAAAAAAATCTGGCATAAAGCCCGAACTCATTTTATGGGACAAGGTAAAAGTAGCTATTGGACTAACTGATTTAAAAGGTTTAAAAAATAATCCGAGTATAAATCTAGCAGGAAAAAGCTACGAAGTTGAACCTGACCTCACCGATGTGAAATTATTTCGTAATAATTTAATCGCTCTTTTAGATTTAAGTGCTGATAAGAACACAGCTATTCCGTTTAACTTCAACCTGGACATTCGGGGCAGCAGTGAGCTGAATTTTCTTCATGTCGGGAAAACCACAATAGTTAAAATGAATGGGACCTGGGGAAATCCCAGCTTTACGGGACGTTACTTACCGGAAGAAAGAAACATTACAGAATCTGACTTTAAAGCTGTCTGGAAAATACCTTACTTCAATCGTTCTTATCCGCAGCAATGGGTAGAAAAAGATGCATCACTGGTAACAAAACCCAACCAGACATATAACGAAACCGATAATAACGACACTACTTTCGGAGTGAAATTTATTGTGCCGGTAGATCAATATCAGAAAACGATGAGATCGGCCAAGTACGCTATGCTCATCATTCTGCTCACTTTTATATCTCTGTTTTTCACTGAATTGTTAAACAAAAGAAAAATTCATTTATTACAATATGCTTTAATAGGGGCAGCTATGATCATTTATTATACGTTGCTGTTATCCTTTAGTGAGCAAATAGGTTTTAATATTGCTTACCTGATTGCTTCTTTAGCCACTATTATTCTGATTGTACTTTTCCTCGTGGGCTTGTTAAAAAGCAAAAAGCCAGCTCTGGTGTTCGGAGCTATATTGTCTATATTCTACAGTTTCATTTTTGTGATTATTCAACTACAGGATTTTTCGCTAATCTTCGGAAGTGTGGGTTTGTTTATCATCATTGCAACCATGATGTACCTTTCTACAAAACTGAATTGGGAAACTAAATCAGCATCGGAACTTCCTCAATCGTAAATTATAAATTATGCTCAAGTTCAGTAAAACAAACCTTGCAATAACCATTTTGTTATTTTTAGTCGAAGTATTTATTGCCCTTTTTATAAATGACAATATTATCAGACCCTACATTGGAGATGTATTGGTAGTCATTTTACTCTATTATCTGGTAAAAAGCTTTTTCGATTTGGCTCATGTAAAAACGGCTATTGCTGTACTTCTATTTGCTTACTGCATAGAAACACTCCAATATTTCAATATAGTTGGATTATTGGGATTGTCTCATTCCAAAATTGCCAATATTATTATCGGCACCCATTTTTCATGGATAGACATATTAGCTTATACATTAGGAATAATAATCATTCTGGTTGTCGAAAACTTTAAACGAACCAAAAACACTCGGATGATTATGAGCTGAATTTAAAACAATAGACATGTTCTTATTACTTATAAACAAACAGTCTTTATAACACGATTTTATAGAGATCTAATCCGGATATTACAGGGAATATTATTTAGAGTGAACCTTTATAATACCCTGTAATATCTTTATAATTCATACTATATAAAAGTCACCCTGGAATTTTATCATCATTCATTATCTCCGCTAATCAGAGTACATTATTGATTATTCGGGATTATTTTTGGCATAAAACCCGTAATAATTGCATAAAGTCAGGTATTTAAACGGTCTGGAATGGCATATTCTATGAAAGTTTATTCTTAGAAGTGTGTATAAATATAATCCTTTAAGACGATGAGAAAGTGGGTAACACAGTTTCAGGTAACGGAATATACAACCGGCGAAACTAAAACATATATGGGTGAATATATAGAAGCTCCCAGCTTTAATCTTGCCCAGCAGTATTGCAATAAACATAAACCGTATTTAAAAGTAATAGGCGAACTTGTTGCAGAGATAGACTTAGAAACTGGGAATAGAACAGATTATGACAAAGCTAATTTAAATTAGGTTGAAGAACAGAAATTCACTGCTACACGATCCAGAAAAGAATAAGAATTTATTTACTTAGCACAGAGCCAGTAAACAACAGAAATTCGATAAATGATTATTTGCTCATATTATAAGTTTGTAGAACAGATTATCCCCGAAGAAATTCTTTTAGAGAAATATATTGAAAAATATAAGAGGTTCTTTATTTTGTCAGATTATCCTCTCCCCATTTGTCCATCAGGTACAGTATCTCTTTGAGTGATAAGCCAAGTTCCGTCAGTTCATATTCGACCTTTGGAGGTACTTGCTGATGAACTATTCTATTTACAAGCCCATCATTTTCCAATTCTTTTAGTTTTGAAATCAGCATTCTTTCAGAAATCCCAATCAACCTTTTTCTCAACTCACTATACCTAAGTTTCTGCTCGCTCAACAGGTAAGAAAGAATATTGATTTTCCACCGCCCCCCAATTATAGACAAGGTTAAAGCAATACCGCAATGGTCTTTCCAGTATATTTCATTAATGCTGTTGGTGGAGTTTTCTTTTCTCTTGTTCATACTTACTTTTTTATCAGTATCATACAATTTTGTATGTTCTATTACATACGTAAGTTAACAAATATATTTGTTCCATAATAAAAAGTATAAAAATGGAAAAAGTCACAACAATCGCTCATTGGTTAAGCTACACTTACTATTTATATGTATTTGGTTATGCTTCATTGTTTAAAGTATTTCAAAAAGAATCGATGATGCAGAGTATGCAGTCTCTGGGTTTTAATAAGACCTGGACTATTCTTATCGGAATTGGTGAATTAATCGGTGTAATTCTGCTCCTAATCGGACTGTTGAAACCGCAATATAAAAACCTTGCAATTTTATTACTTTTTCCTTTTGCAGTTGGGGCATTTACGGCACATATGTCTCACCAGGAATATCATCATTTCTATGATGCGTTGGTGATGTGCATACTTACTGTCATTTTACTGGCTACCGATAAGAGCTTTAAAATATTGATTTAATCAAAACAATGATGGTATTAAATCCATGTGTTTTTGGTGGAATACAGCATTATAGCAAACGCCGTGTTCAATATATGGCTGGATGGCGCAAACCAACAATCTATTCATCACTTTTTTATCAGCACTTTAATTGATTCTCTATAAATCCAATTATTTTCCATAATTAGTCCAATATGAGTCCATGTTTTTATGAGAAAATATGGACTTTTTATGGTTTTGATTAAAGTAAATTATTAAAAAAGTGAGAAGAAACTCAGGCGAACTGTCAGGTAAATTGCATATATTGGTTTTTCTTAACCAATTGATATAGACTATGGCAGTAATA